>DATBWK010000191.1:0-8871 GCA_036514835.1 Bellilinea sp. | reverse complement strand
CGCAGATTGAAGGACTTTCAAATCTGCCGGGACGTCGCTCAACAACTTTCCCGATTGGTCTGTGTTTGCCACTGCAAAGGCACGTTCCACCGCCTCCAGGTCCAGGTGGATATTGGCGTCTGGATGCAAGCCTATTGAAGTTTTCGTGATGTTCAGATATGGAAGTTTGAATGTGCCGCTGGCAGAGCGTAACGCACTTTGCAGCCGGCTGAGGGTATTGCGCAGTGAGGCAGAACTTTGTTCCGAGCTGGAATCCGGCCAAAAAAGACTTGCCAGGTGTTCGCGCGGCTGTTGATTCTTTTCAATCGCCAGATAAAACAACAATGCCTGCGTTTTACGCGTAGGAAAGGATATCAGGTTTTCACCCAGTCGCACTTCGGGCGGCCCCAGAGCAAAAAGTTGCAGAGTTTCGGACTTGGGGGCGATGATATGGCTCCTTGTTACGCTGATGATACTCTCGTTCATTATACTGACATTAGATCGGAGCGAGATGATGACTTTATTGCTTGCATTAATTGGAGTGCGCGGATGAAACTGCCGCCAATTTCTGGGATTGTACTTTCGTTCCCAATCCTGGCTGGCAAGGTGGAAGCCTGGCGCAGATTTTGCCAGGAACTTTCCGGCTCGCGGCGCAAGCAGTATGAAATCTCCCGTCAGCAATTGGGCATCACCCGCGAGCGGATGTCGCTTAAAGAAACTCCCTACGGAGCAACATCCATCACCACGCTCGAAGCTCCGGATATCGCGCAGGCGCTGGGAAACCTGATTGCCTCGACTCGCTCGTTTGATACCTGGTATCGCCAGCGTCTGCGCGAGTTTCACGGCGTAGACCTGAGTGGTTATGAGCAGTATTCACAACCCTGGCCGTTGCCGCGAGACCAACAAGTGTATTTTGAATGGATGCTGGAGGATGCCTCAGATGGCGCATCGACCAGCACACCCACCATGTTTAGCTGAAAGGAAATCTCATGAACACCAAGACGATTGAGAAACGAATAAACCGCGACCTGGATCGTACCAAACGCGACCTGGCGGCATTGAAAGAGAATGCTGTCACGGGATTGAACTGGAAAATCGGTCAACTGACCGATGGACCCAGAAAATCGACCACAGCAGCCATGAAAACCCTGAATAAATCGATCGGGCAAGGTTTGACGCAGTACAACGCCCGCGTTCAGGACGCCGTCAGCAAAGTCCCCGGAGACATCAACAAGAAAGCTTCCCATTATCCGTGGGTGGCGGTTTCAATGGCGATCGTTATGGGTTTGATCCTGGGAGTAACCCTCAAACCTTCCCGGCGTGTCATGGCAAATCCCCAGGACAACTACGCCCCGTTCTAGGGAAACTGTAAAGAGGAGAAGAAGAGATGACTGAATACAAAGAAGTACACACCGAACAACGCGAGCTTGGTCAGACCAATCGTGTCACGACCTTCAAGGTTACCCAGTTGATCTGGCTGTTGTTTGGCCTGTTGGAAGCTGCCATAGGGCTGCGGGTGATCTTCAAACTGATCGCAGTCAATCCCAGTAATCCGTTCGCAGCCTTCCTGTATCGGGTGACCGACCTGTTCCTGGCGCCATTCCAATCGTTGATTGGCTCCCCTGCCGCTGAAGGCATGGTATTGGAAGTTTCTTCGATCATCGCCATGATTGTGTATGCTCTGATTGCCTGGGCTCTGGATCGTCTGGCGTATGTGCTCTTCTATCGCCCGCGCGGCGGCGTAAGCGTCTCGCGTACGGTAGTTGCAGATCATACGCAGCCTCCCCCGCCGGACATCGAGGATCGGCCTTTGTAATCGCCAACCTTAATAATCAAAACTTTGTTAACCGAGATAAAAGCCGTGGATTAACTCCCGCGGTAAAAAATTCCGGTGAGCCTGATGGCTGGTTGAACGTTGACCTGCACGGTAGGAAGCAAGAAATAATCGCTGCCGGCATGGCTGTCAGGCTCACTCTATTTCCGAAAACAAAAGGACGTAAACCTCATGCTCCCCATCGGTGATGATAACAGTACTCGTAGAATCGTTCCTATAGTTACTTATGTTCTGATCGTGGTGAACGTGCTGGTGTTTCTGCTTGAGTTAAGCAGCGGCGACGCTTTCATTTTGAAGTGGGCTTTCATCCCCAGCGAATTCCTGGCCAATCCTGCCGCGGAACTCCCAACCATCTTCACATCCATGTTTATGCACGGCGGATGGCTCCACCTGCTGAGCAATATGCTCTACCTGTGGATCTTTGGAGATAACGTGGAAGACCGCTTCGGACACGTCAAGTTCATAATTTTCTATCTGGCTTGCGGTGTGGCTGCCATGTTTGCCCAACTGGCCTTCAGTACCACTTCCAGTGTACCCAACCTGGGTGCCTCAGGCGCTATCGCCGGAGTTCTCGGCGCTTATCTGGTCATGTTCCCCAAGCAGAGAGTTAGCGTGATGATGGGCCGAGGTGTGATTCCAATGTCCGCCTTGCTGGTCATCGGCTTTTGGTTCGTCCTGCAGGTGATCAGCGGTGTTGGTTCGTTGGGTGCCGCTAGCGACACGGGCGGCGTAGCCTATATGGCGCACATCGGCGGGTTCATAGCCGGCCTGGCTCTGGCTTTTGTGTTGGGAGGCGCCCGCAGAGCGCCTGCTCTGCCCGCCTGATCCCACACATACCTGGTTCGTAAACCCAATTGCAGAATGCCAGGCGCAGACCCACCTTAATCAAGTGGAGAATGGAGGAGAAACCCATTGTTGTTAACCCAGATTCTTGTACTGATCTTTGTGGGAGTCGCAATCGGCTGGTTCACGGGCCGGCTGATAAAGACACAACCCAGGCGGGTTCCAGTCCGCGTAAGGAATAGTGTTCACAGCGCCAGGAGCCATTAAGGCGTTTTGAATAAATCCGGTAATCACCAGGTCAAAAGCCAACTGCCGTTGATCCTGGCGAAAAACGATCAAACATCAATCAATAGAGGAGACCTACTATGTGGACCATTATCATAATCTTGCTCGTGCTCTGGTTACTCGGCTTTTTTGGGAATAGCATCAGCCCACGAATCCCGAAGACCGGAGGCTGGATCCATACGCTGGCTGTGATCGCCCTGATCCTTATCATTTTGGATCTGCTGGGTGTGATCTAAGGCAGTAGTTGTTACAGGCTTGTTTCGATGAAAAGTAAGTAAAGCCTGGTTCATGACCCTGCGAAGCTGGACAAAGCGCGTTTCGCAGGGTCATGGAGGTAGATGTGATGAACACCAAGAAACCAATAAATTCGGCTAAGGAAACCATCAATAAAGCCCAACAGAAATCGCAGGGAACGACGCCATCAGAATGGGCAGCGGCTCAGCCGAAAGGCCGCA
Organism: Bellilinea sp.; assembly: GCA_036514835.1. Classification (GTDB taxonomy): domain Bacteria; phylum Chloroflexota; class Anaerolineae; order Anaerolineales; family Anaerolineaceae; genus Bellilinea. The sequence goes on along the minus strand of DATBWK010000191.1, from coordinate 5,535 downwards.
AGCGGGCTAAACCCGGTTCACAGGGTGAAGGCGAATATTACCGCATCGTGGTGCGGGACAAGAATGAATTCACTACCTTCCGCTACCATGACGTTGGTGACAAAGGCCATATCCTGCGATTGGCTGGCAAACGCAGCAGCGGCTCCTGGGATACGCAGACCTGGCTGATCAGCAAGGACGACGCGCATCTCTCCGGAGAGACCCTGGTTGCGGATACGGAAGACGCCAGACAATTGCTCGCATCGCTGGACAGCCAACCGTTACACGTCACAGGCGATATTTTCAAGGCCAAAGACCGGTTGAATGTCCCAGAGCGCGCCAAACCAACCGAAGCCCAACAACGGGCCAGATCGGAAAATATCAAAAAGGCTCAACAGGCCCGCTGGACAAAAAATCAGAAGTAGGGATCGTTCCACGCCGAAACAATCCCGTCAATGGCGGACGGCACGGTGACTGTTCAAACGTCACAGCCGTCCGCTTGTTATTTAACCTCGATCAGCCGCAGGCAGCTCTTTCTTCATTTCGCAGAAATGGGGGGAGAAACAGGCGCGGTCGTCGTTCCCTACAACAACTACCCGGCGATTAATTTGCGGGCTTCTGCCGTGGCCTGGTTGGCGTCCGGCGCAAAACCGTCCGCGCCGATCTCGTTGGCGTATTTTTGGGTCACAGGCGCGCCGCCGACCATCACCTTGACGTTCTGGCGCACGCCAGCATCTTTCAAAGCCTGGATGGTTTTATTCATATTCGGCATAGTGGTGGTCAATAGGGCCGACATGCCAACGATATCCGGGGCGTGCTCGCGAATTGCCTCGATGAATTTCTCCGGGCTGACGTCGGTACCCAGGTCAACGATCTGGAACCCGGCGCCTTCCAGCATCATGCCCACCAGGTTCTTGCCAATATCGTGCAGGTCGCCTTTGACGGTGCCGATTACCACTTTCCCGGCGGACTTGACGTCTTGTTCGATCAACGCCGGGCGCAGAATCCCCAGCCCGCCCTGCATGGCGCGTGCCGCGATCAACATCTCGGGCACAAAGTATTCGCCTTCTTCGAAGAGACGGCCTACTTCCCCCATGCCGGCGATCATGCCGCTTTTTAATACTTCTTCCGCTGAAACTTTCTGTTCCAGCGCCAATGTGACCAATTTTTTAACTTCGGCAGCATCGCCGTCAATCACCGCCTGCTTGATTTCATCAATAATCATTCCGCAGTCTCCTTCAAAGATGAGCAATGTTTAGGATCGTTGATCCTGAGTGGGATAAAGGAATTGCAGTCCAGCCGGCAGCGCATTCCGCCAATAAGTGTAGTTATGACCGCCGCAGCCTTCGCTATACTGAAAGTCGTAACCGGCTCTGGTCAGCAGGTCCTGCATGCGCCGGTTATCTTCCAAAAGGAAGTCGAAGGTGCCGACATCCATCCACACCTTTATCGGCTGTTTCTCCAGGTTTTTGACTAAGGTCGCCAGGGTAAAGTCGGCGATGTGGGTGCTAAAGCCGCTGGATTGGGCCAGCACCTTGCCAAAGATATGCGGTGCGCGCAGCCCATTGAAAAAAGCCGCGGTTCCGCCCATGGACGCCCCAAGTATACCGCAACTTCCCGGCTGCTTACGCGGATCGATAATCGGCAGGTGGTCGCAAGCCGCCGGTATCAACTTATCCATCAAACTAAAGGTGAAGGAGTCATTGCAGGCGTATTCTACAAAACGCCCTGCCCCGGCGTTTTGGATCATAGCCAGAGCCACCGGTTGCATTTTACCGGCTGCAATCAGTGAATCGACAATTTGAACGAGCCGGCCGCGGCGCAGGAAGTCCACTCCATCCAGCACCACCAGCAGCGGCATGGGGCCGTCGGCAGCCGGCTGATAGAAATACACCTGTCGTTTGCCGCCGATCAACCCCCAGGCATCGGTAATCTGAAACTCTGTCAGCTGCCCTTTTTTGCGGTGCAGCGCAGCATACTCGGATGGCCTTGCCTGCGGCATGTAGAAATAATGGTTGCGGCTGCCGACACCGTTATTGACGCTGTGCGGGTTGAGCGGGTCGGGGATGCGCTTACCGTCCGCAAAAAAGGCGTACTCCATGTAGGCGTTCATCGGCAGCTCGAGTTCAAGCTGCCATAATTGCGCTTTGACCCGGGTAAATTCCAGGCTGCTCTCCTTGTCCCAATTGTTGAAGTCGCCAGCCAGGCGCGGCGGATTTTTGCCCTGCCAGGTGAAGATTGCCAGGCGATCATTTATAGTAGGATTAACCAAGGCTTCTCCCCATCTTCGATTTTCAGACCTGGACCTGCCGTTTTTCCAGCGGCCCGCGGTCCATTCTAAAGCGGTGCTGCCCGTAAGGTTCGCCAGATCAGCAGGAAAAGGTTACGCGTAATGCGTTGTCGAATTTTAAACCAAAAGTTGCGTTAATCATACGAATAGACCTCTTGGCACCAGAAAAAATCTATGAAGCATCCATCGATCATCGAACAAATGAGTTTGGAAGAAAAAATTGCGTTATGCTCCGGGGCGGATTTTTGGCACACGAAGGCCCTGGAAAGGTTAGGCATCCCGGCGATCCTGATGACAGACGGACCGCATGGGCTGCGAAAATTGACCACGGTTTCGGTAAACCAGATCAAGGAGATTAGCCATCAAGCTACCTGTTTCCCCACTGCCAGCCTGACCGCCTGCTCGTGGGATAAACAACTTCTCCAGGAGATGGGCCAAGCCCTGGCAGAAGAAGCACTGCAGGAGGGGATTTCCATCATCTTAGGACCGGGAGTTAATATTCAACGCAATCCCTTATGCGGCCGAAATTTTGAATATTTCTCGGAAGACCCGTACCTGGCTGGCGAGATGGCGGTCGGTTGGATCAGAGGGGTGCAGAGTAAAGGCATAGGCGCATCCTTAAAGCACTTCGCCGGCAACTCCCAGGAGAATTACCGCCTGTTGTCGGACAGTCTGATCGATGAACGCGCTTTACATGAAATCTATTTATCTGCCTTCGAAAAAGCTGTGATAGCTGCCAAACCCGCCACGGTCATGTGCGCGTACAACAAGCTGAACGGTACCTACTGCAGCGATAATGAGTATCTGCTGCGGGACGTTCTCCGCCGTGATTGGGGCTTTGAAGGTGTGATCGTCTCGGATTGGGGCGCCATGAATAACCGGGTAAAGGCGTTTAAGGCCGGCCTGGATCTGGAAATGCCGGGCGGAGTGGAGGGGATTGATGCCGAAATAGCGTCTGCCGTCCGCTCTGGTGAGCTGAGCGAGTCGGTCGTGGACAAAAGCACGGACCGCATGCTGGACCTGGTTCTACGGGCTGGCAGCGTCAAGAAATCCGCAATCCCTTATGATGCTGCCTCCCACCACGAATTAGCCCGGAAAATTGCCGTAAATAGCGCTGTCTTGCTCAAAAATAAAGCTCATATCCTGCCGGTACACGCGCGGCAGAAAATCGCGGTCATTGGCGCGATGGCCCGCTCACCGCGATATCAGGGCGCGGGTAGTTCAATCGTTAACCCGACTCAATTATCCAGCGCATTGGACGGTTTTGCCGAGCACGGCCTGGAAGTCACGTATTTCCCCGGATATGAGCTCAATGGCCCGGATCGTCCCGACCTGATCGACCAGGCGGTTGCGGGTGCGAAAGACCATGACCTTGCCATCATTTTTGCCGGTTTGCCGGAAAACTTTGAGTCCGAGGGCTATGATCGAACCAGCCTGGCGCTGCCGCACAGTCATAACCGGCTGATCGAGCAGGTAGCTGCTGCTCAACCCAATTCTGTGATCGTGCTATCAGGCGGAGCTTCGGTGGAGATGCCTTGGGAGCCTGACGTAAAGGCCATTTTGAACATGATGCTCGCCGGTCAGGCTGGCGGGTTGGCGGTGGTGGATCTTTTGACCGGCAAGGCGAATCCCAGCGGGAAGCTGGCTGCAACTTATCCCATCCAGTACAGCGATGTGCCTTCAGCAGGATATTATGAAACCGGCGGCAAACAAGCCCAATACCGTGAAAGTATTTATGTCGGCTACCGTTACTACGACAAAGCCAAAAAAGAGGTCCTTTTCCCATTCGGCCATGGTCTCTCTTACACCAGCTTCAAATACCGCGACCTGGTTGTATCCCACACGGAGATTCAGGCCGATGAGCAACTGGTAGTCTCGCTGACTGTGCGAAATACAGGGGAATTCGAGGGCGCGGAAATCATCCAGTTGTACGTCGGTGATAACCATACTGGCATCTACCGTCCGGAAAAAGAGTTGCGCGGCTTCGCTAAGGTGTTTTTAAAGGCCGGTGAAGAAAAGCGGGTTGAGTTTGTATTGAATTCGCGTGCTTTTGCGTTGTATGACGTCAATGCTAAAGCCTGGGTGGTGCCTGCGGGCAGCTATCAAATCTCGCTAGGTGCTTCCAGCCGCGATATCCGCCTGCAGGAGCAAATCACGGTGCACGGTGCCCCTCGGACTGCGCCATCCGCCCCGCCCGCGGATTGGTATACCCGTCTGTCGGGGAAGGTCACCCGTGCCGATTTTGAAACCGTCTACGGGAAATCCATCGAACCGGTCAAAAATCTTCGCCGGGGAGAATTTACCCTTTCCTCATCTTTCAATGATATGCGGGAGAGCGTTTGGATTCGATTAGTCATGAAGGTTTATATGAATCAACTATCCCGTGGTTTTGCCGGAGCGGGATCAAGCGATCCCAACTATGGCATGGTGATAGAAGGTTTCAAACACACGCCGCTTAAGGGCTTAGTCCGTTTGAGCAAAGGCAGGTTAACCATCAAGACGGCACAGGGTCTGGTGGATATTGCCAACGGAAAATTCCTGCGCGGGGTCTTGAGGATACTGCGCAAATAACAGGCACCGCAATCAAGAGAGAACGGCAAAATAGCTCTTGACAACCTTTTCCATTTTTGCTATTCTTGTACAAACCATTGCGCAAACGTTTGCGCGGATATTTCCGCTCCCCTATGAACCGAATTACGATCAAAGATGTTGCTTTGGCAGCCAGTGTTTCAATCTCCACGGTTTCGCACGTGGTGAATAACACGCGCTTTGTCGATCCGGCGACCCGCGAACGTGTGCTGCATTCCATGGATGAACTCGGCTACCACCCCAATTACCTGGCACGCAGCCTGCGCAAAGGGGTTTCGAAAACCATCGGGCTGATCGTACCGGACGCCGCCAACCTGTTCTTTGCCGAGATCGCCCGCAAGATCGAAGATTACGGCTACAAGCAGGGGTACAGCGTCATCCTGGGCAACAGCGACAACGATCCCGAGAAGCAGACCAACTACATCAATACCCTGCTGGCTAAACGGGTGGACGGGGTAATTTTTATCTCTTCAGGCGGCGAGGTCAACGACCTGATGCGCTTTTCGGAAAGCCAGGTGCCAGTGGTGGTGGCTGACCGCGATGTGCCGCTCGAACTGGCTGACGTGGTCATGCTGGACAACGAACAGGCTGGCTATGATGCAACCCGCCACCTGATAGAATTGGGACATAAACGTATCGCCTGCATCACTGGCCCGCACGATCTCTCGCCAAGTATG
>DATBWK010000190.1:0-2203 GCA_036514835.1 Bellilinea sp. | reverse complement strand
CACCAAGATGGAAGGCATTGACCCGCACTTCCTGATGGGCATCACCGACCAGTACGGCTCGATCGACAAGGGCAAGGCCAAAGCCGCCGGTTATGTGATCGAGGACGGCAACGCCTGGATCAGCAAGGACGTGGATGTCTTAATCCCGTCAGCGCTGGGCGGTCAGATCAATGCCGAATCAGTCCAGAAGATTGGCAAGAATGTTAAAATCATCGCCGAAGGCGCCAACGGCCCGACCACACCGGATGCGGATGCCGTCATCATGGAGCGCGGCATCTTCATGATCCCCGATTTCCTGTGCAATGCCGGAGGCGTGACCGTTTCCTACTTCGAAGGCGTCCAGAATGACATGAATTTCTACTGGACCAAAGAAGAAGTCCTCACCAAGCTGGACACCAAGATGACCGAGGCTTTCAAGGCAGTCCTGGATATGTCCGTCAAGGAAAAAGTTTACATGCGCGACGCGGCTTACATGGTTTCCATCGCCCGCGTTGTCAAAGCCATGCAATTGCGCGGCTGGATCTAAACTCAGGGTACCAGTCGAAAATCCGTCCAGGCGATTGCCACCTGGACGGATTTTGATTTAATAACGTGCCAGGGTGGTGATGGCAGGCACCTGGTCGAACATCCAGAATGCCAGCGGCAGACCAAGACCCAGGCTCAGACCGGTGATCAGCCAGGCCAGGACCAGCCAGAGGGCGCTGAACCACCAGCCGATCAGAATGAAGTACACCGCGCGCAGCAGGAATGGGTGCGCCGGAAGGTTGGTCTCGCGGTAGACTACTCTGCCATCCACCACGGTCACGCGCGCCTGAGTCTGCACCGGCTTGAGGGTCATCAACTGGGGCAGGCGGTTGAGCAGCCACAGCCCGAGCGGAAGTCCGATGATGGTGACGATCAGCACCCAGGCGGCAATAGTGACGATGCCGCCAAGCCACAGCCCGACAAAGATGAAGTATAGGATGCGGATCAGGCATCCGGGGCCTTGATCGGGGGTTTTAATAACGGTTTGAGTCGAATTTTCGGTCATTCTCGATCCTTTCTGAGTTACATGTAATTTACTTACATTAGTATAACGATGAACGACCGAAAAAGTTGCAACAAAAAGCGGGCTATTCGCCCGCTGGTTCGATTTATTTTAGTTTTCGGGCGATTTTACTCGCCGATGTCCTCGTTCCACAGTTCGGGATGAGAGGTGATAAATTCTTCCATCATCTCGATGCACTGCGGATCGTTGAGCACTTCCACGTTCACGCCGCGGGCTTTGAGCATGTCCTCCGGGCCGTGGAAGGTGCAATTTTCACCCACCACCACGCGCGGTACCTTGTAGAGCAAGGTGGCGCCGGTGCACATGTCGCAGGGGGAGAGGGTGGAATAGAGTACGGCGCGTTGGTAGTCGCTGGCTTTGAGCCGGCCAGCGGATTCAAAGGCGTCCATCTCGGCATGCAGGATGGGGCTGCCGCGCTGCACGCGCCGGTTATGCCCGCGCCCGACAATTTTGCCGTCAACGACCAGCACCGAGCCGATGGGGATGCCGCCTTCACGCATTCCTTTTTTGGCTTCTTCGTAAGCCGCCCGCATATACGTATCCATAGGTTTCCCTCCAGGTTGGCAGGACATTATGAACAAATTCTATCATATTAGTGGGAAATATTCACCACGGAGAATGAGAGCCCACGGAGGAAAGAGTGGATTACGTTTAATGCCCGCGATTGCATGAAGACATGCGTAGGTCGGCGTTGAGGGGCGACGAAGGTCGGCGATTGTAACAACCTATTTACAGCCCCGAAACCCGACATTAATTGAGATTTCCGAGTGTTGGGTTTCGCTTACAGATTGTACGGCTAATTGTGAATCGCGAATCGCTCAACCCAACCTACCTAAATCGAAATGGTGCGCTGAAGCACACCCTACGGGTAGGAACGGCGAGAACAGGAAAACCTTTTGTTTTTCTCTGTGATCTCGCGACATTTGCGTGCCCGAGCGTAGCGAGTGGGACCGTGCCTCTGTGGTGAGAAATTTATCTTGCGATTTCCGGCACGCGCTTATGCCAGTCGGTGACCTGCTGGTAGGCGTGAGCAGCGCGGAAGAGAATATCCTCGCGAAAGTGCGGTCCCATCAACTGCATGCCGACCGGCATGCCACCCTTGTCAAATCCGACCGGGAAGGCCAGCCCGGGGACGCCAGCCAGGTTGCACGGCAG
>DATBWK010000189.1:0-8806 GCA_036514835.1 Bellilinea sp. | reverse complement strand
GTTGATGTGAATGTCGGTGATGGGCCAATGGTCGGCGTACTGGTATCCGTCGGAGTTGGGGTCATCGTCGGCGTGTTGGTCGGTGGTAACGTGGGGGTGATTGTTGAGGTGTTGGTAGGCGTCAGCGTATTGGTCGGTGTGTGGGTAGCCGTGGGGGTCTGGATTGGCCCTAGGGAGAGGAAATTGAAGGCATCCACATCGTTGGCGGTTTGGCTCCAGGTGCTTCCGTCAAAATATAGTGCGGATGAGTAAGTACAGGCTGTATTGATACCGATTGAACTGGGTGAACAAACGAATATATCTTCATCAAATCCCGACGCGCCTGGAACAAGAAAATCACCAAGGGTCGAAAGATAGATGTTGCCAAAAGAGTCGACTTCTAGGGCATCGATGTCTTCATTATTACTTCCGTCTGCCAGGCTGACGTCCGAGCCATCAAAATACAACGACCAGGTTCCGCTGGTCGACTCGCCCAGTGTTACCGGGCTGAAGGCCAGGATATCTTCATCTGCGGCGGAAACACCTGGAACGGTTGCGCTGCCTGTGGTTGAAATCAGCACCTGGCCGTTGGACAGCAAAGATACCGCATCGATTCCTTCGCTGTTGGTGCTCAAGCCGACATCAACGCCGTTCAGGTAGATACTGAACGTACCGGCTGTGACACTGCCAAGTGAGGTGGCATTGAATTGAACGATGTCCCGCGGCGACACCGCCACACCGTTGAGCGTCATGGATGAGGTGAATGCCATCAAAATCGTTGTCTCATTGACAATCTGGAATCCATATAAATCGGAACTTCCAACGCCGACATCAGAACCGTCAAAATACAGCGACCAGATCTGTCCGTCAAAGCGCAGGATATCCTCGTCTGAAAAAGTCACGCCACCGATCGAGCCGTTGGAAGCCATGGAGAGATACAGCGGATTACTGGATGGCGCCGGCGTGGGAGTGGGCGTAGGCGTAGCCGTGAAGGTGCTGGTCGAAGTGGGAGTATCGGTCGGCAGAGGTGTATTGGTAAAGGTCGCAGTCGGACCGGCGGTAGGGGTATTGGTTGGTGTTGGGCTGGGGCCGGTTGTGCTGGTCATCGTCGGCGTTGATGTAAACGTTGGTGTAAACGTCATCGTTGTGGTTGGAGTATTCGTTGGTGTTGCTGGCGGAGGCGGGTCTATCGAAATTTCCCACACTTTGCCATCATTTTCATTCGGATTCGAACCGGTTCCGCTGTCATTGTCGATACCGCGGCTGGCGATATAGATATTTTTTATGCTGGGATTCGCCAGGCTGGGTGAATAACTCACATCGGATCGAATATTTTGCGCGAGACCCATAAAGGTTACATCGTAGGCGCGCAGCAGTGTCCCGCTTTCGGTAACTTCGCCAATATATTTATCGCTGCTGCTGGTGCTGACGATGAATAGAGTGCCCGCTTCCTGGTAGTATCCGATTCCTTCCAGGTCTTTGAAGCCAAGCGCCAGGGTATCGAAATGGCTGACCGGACCGTCATCCCCGCCGCCCAGAACGCCATTGGCACCCAGGCTGAAGGAATAGACTTCTGCATCGGAACCACCGGCCATGAAGAGGGTGTTATTTCCAACAGCTACGTCTTCAGGGTCGCTGCCGGTGCCGCCAAAAAGCGTCACGGTGCTAACCTTGGTCACTGAATCATCGGCGGTGCAATAGACCTGGTCGTTTCCGATGTTGATCTCGTAAATTTCCTTGCGGTCGTCATCGGTCATGTAAATGCGGTTATTCGCCGGATTGACGGCCATACCGGTGGGTTCGCGCGAGAAAGATAACGTGTTGCACGTCCCTGCCAGCGATCCAGCCAGGGTAGAGAAGTAGACATTGGCGCCGGCATACACCGACATTTCGTCTACTTCACTGTCGTCAATGATCAGCCGGTTGGTTAGCGGGAAATAATCGATTCCGGACGGGTCCGGGCTGGAAGGATTCCAGGCGGCACTAGATGTATCAATCATCCGCACCAGCGAGGCTGGCAGCATGGTTGTGCCGGAGGGCACAGCCATGGGGTCGAGCGTCAGTTCCAAAATCTGACCGCTGGTTTGAACTGTACTGGAAGATGAGGATGTCCCGCCATCCAATACAAAAAGATACTGGGCGGATGGATCATCGGTTTGATCGGCGCTGGGGGCAAAGGTCAAGGCTTGGATATTGGTCAGGTCGTAATTGGCCAAATCTATTTCTGCGACGGCTTCGCCGGTTGCATTAAATTCGTAGACTTTCTCTTCAGATGGCGCAGCGGCGTACAGATGTGCGTTCTGCGGGTTGTATGCCAGACCGCGTAAGGTTGTTGCGCCTACCCCGTTTAGGTTAATTCGCGAGATGCGGGCGGTTGAGCCATCAAAGTTTCGGCCGGCAGCCGGCGATACCGTGATAATGCGAGGTCCTTTTGCGTCCAGAATATAAAGTCGGCCTGAAACTGGGTCAAAGGTGATCCCGGATGGCTGCTGTACGCCGTAGCTGCTGGTGTCAAAGCGTGTCATTGAACTATCAGTTGCCCCAGGATAACCTTTTGCGTTAAGGCTTACTCTGCTGAGGCGGGTTGCTCCGCTGCCAAGGAAATACAAGCCCTGGCTGGACGGGTCAAAAGCGGCGATCGAGCTGCCGTCCAACCCAGCGGGTAAATTGACACTTCCACCTGCCTGCTCATAATTGGTGAGCAGGCTAGCCTGCGCCAATTCAGAATGCTCTCCCCAGAGCAAAAATCCACTGGCTGCCGGCAGGAAGGCAAACCCGCGCGGGTTTGACACCCCAACCTTTGCAGTACTAATGCTCTGGATGTCCGCAAATTCAACCGGTCCAATCGCGGCGCGAACGATGGGGACGGTCCCAATCACTGGTCGAAAAAAGAAAACAAGAATGAGAGCCAGAACCGTTAACCTGAAAAATGAAAGCTGTAGTCTTCGCATAAGTCAATTTCCTCCCTTTAAAAAAAAGCCGTTGATGGGGGTCCCATCAAGCGGGCTTTTCGGCAATCGGGCGAGTGGGTAAATCAGCTCCCCGACTTTGCATGTTCGCGAATCGAATCATGCCTTTTCGAAGCCTGGTATCGATAATAAGCTAAGCAATAGTATATACCATTTACATCTAAATGGATAGAATTTATAAACATATTCTAATAAAACTGTTGATTATTTACCGTCACTTTCGCATATTTGATACGCTATAATCATTTAAACGTCAACTGACCAATTAGCACAAAAGCTATTCTCATTTCTCAGGAGACAAAAAATGAGCGATCCACATGACCGAACCAACGGCCCATTTCTGGCCTTGTTATTTTTTGCTTTCATTCTGGCGCTGATCGTCTTGCTCGGCCCGAATATCCGATATCTGGCTTCGGGACAGCTGCCGCTGGGTGGCGGCAGAGGAGCCATCGTCAGTGGCGGAGGTTTTGATCCGTTCACGCCTATTATTAACGGGTTGGATTCGTTTGGCCAGGCGATCGGCCGCTTCTTCGGCGGTTTCGTCCGCTAATCCTAGTCCCATCCCAAACGGAGATTGGTTTGAAGCCATTCCGGAAAAACGTGGCTGTTGCCATCGATGGTGGCGGCATTCGCGGGTTGATCGTCACCCGAGCGCTCGCCATTCTGGAAACGCATCTTGGACTGCCGCTGCATGACATCGCCCGACTGACCGCTGGAACATCCACCGGGTCGATCATTGCGGCCGGGATCGGCGCCGGATTGACCGCCAGCGAACTTGAGGCTCTGTATTTTACGCTGGGTCCAAAGGTCTTTCCAACCACGCTTCGAAAATTGGTTTTTCCGCTCACCCGTTACCAATATCCTCCCGATCCACTTAATACCTTCCTTAAAGCGTCGTTCGGCGAGATGAAAATGGGCGATTATTGGATCGCTAAACCGCCAACTGACGTGGTCATCACGCTGTACGACCTGGCGGAAAACCGCAATCTATTTGTCAAACCGTGGAAAGATGAATACTCCGATTGGCCGGTAGTGCTGGCGGTGCAGGGTTCCTGTACCGTACCAACATATTTCCCGGTGGTTGAAGGCCGCTATATCGATGGCGGGGTAGGTTCATATGCCAATCCAAGTTATCTGGCGGCATACGAAGCCCGGTATATCTTGAACTGGGACCCCGACGAGACCACCCTCCTTTCCTTTGGCACCGGGCGGGAACCTTACAAATTTGATGCACACAAAGCCTCAGGTTTTTGGCCGTGGGACTGGCTATCGCGGATGTTCGGCGTGTTTTTACATTCGGCTGAGGATCAACAGGTGGGCCTGGTGGAGACATTCTTTAAAAAGTTAGATTTCCGCCGCTTTCAGGTGAATCTGGGTGAGCCGATTGGCATGGATGAGGTCGGTTTCATGGATCGGCTGGTGGATTACGGTGACATCATGGGGCAGATGGTGTTGGATGATTTATTCGATCAATCTTTGACCGTAAACCCTGAGCAACCGGATCAGAAAAAAGTATAGCCGGCGAACTCAAACTTATAAAAAAGCTGGCTTGGATAACCGTTTTCCAACTTTGCCTGCGTTTATAATTTAACTTCGATGCTGCGCTATTTGTTTACCGATAAAACCTATTACCGCACCCTGATTCGATTGGCCGTGCCGATCATTCTGCAATACGTGATCTCGTCTTCGATGAATATCATCGACGTCGCCATGATTGGGCAGTTGGGCGAAACTGCCGTGGCAGCGGTCGGGCTAAGCAACCAGGCATTTTTCATTATGACACTGGTGATGTTCGGTATCAGCAGCGGGACCGCCATATTTTCTGCCCAGTACTGGGGACAGCGGGACGTTGCCAGCATTCGCCGCGTGTTGGGATTGTGCCTGGGTATGGCAGCCAGTGCGGCAATGATATTCACGGTTATTGGCGTTTTCATACCTGACAGGTTTTTGGGGATATTTACCGAAGACCGGGCAGTGGTAGCGCTTGGCTCTCAGTACATGGGCATTGTCGGCTTCAGTTACCTGGTCACTTCGATCACGTACAGCTATTCGGCAGTCCTGCGCTCGACGGAAGAAGTCCGCCTGCCCATGCTGATCAGCAGTTTAGCGATATTATTCAAAACCGTTCTCTCCTACCTGCTGATTTTTGGCCACCTGGGACTGCCCAAGTTGGGTGTAGCCGGGGCAGCCATTGGCACCCTGATCGCCCGCTATTTGGAATGCGTCGTACTCCTTTATTTTGTTTACCGGAAAAAAACCTCAGCTGCGATTCGGCCAGCCGATATAAGGGGTTACGACCCGTCATTCCTAAAAAAGTTTTTCAGAACCGTTTTGCCCGTTGCCTTTAATGAACTGGCCTGGTCGCTGGGCGTCACCGTTTACACCGTGGTTTATGCCCGCATCAGCACAGAGGCGATTGCTGCCGTCAATATCGTATTCTCCATTGAGAATCTGGCGTTTGTTCTTTTTCTCGCCATCTCGGATGCCACCGGCATCATGATCGGCAATCAAATTGGGGCGGGGCGGGAGGATCGGGCTTTTGACTACGGCAGGCGCTCGTTAACCATCGGCATCATAGGCGCGATGTTGATAGGTGCAGTCGTATTCTTCAATATCAACAACATTACTCAAATTTACAAGATCTCCGATGTCTCTCTCGGGTACACCCAAAAAGTAATGGCGGTATCCGCGGCGGTGATGTGGCTGCGAGTTTCGAATATGTTGATCATCGTCGGAATCCTGCGCCCGGGCGGCGATACCCGTTTTGGCCTTGGGCTGGATTTGATCTCGCTGTGGTTGATTGGCGTGCCGCTGGCTTTAATTGCGGGTCTTGTGTGGCACCTGCCGGTATACCTGGTGTACCTGGTGGTCAATACCGAGGAATTGGTTAAATTCATCATTGGCCTGCGGCGGGTGGCATCGCGCCGCTGGATCAATAATCTGGTCAAGCCGGCGTTGGCCGATCTGACCCCTAATTGATAAGGCCTGTTCGCGGCTAAACCTTAAGAAATTCAATCGACCTGTCCCCAATTTTCAGGCCCGTTTTACGTGATTCAGTCTCAAATATCGTAATTTTCATAGATATAAAAAATTGCTTGCGTTGTATAATGGTACAAATTAATCTTATTACTTTACCAGAACAGTTTCCACCTTAATATGTTTGGATCAACAGGTAGGGATTGGTCCCGGGCGATAAACCCGGGCCGCTGGTTATTTTAAATTATCTTCAGGAGATACAATGCCATCCTCGGGACCGATTAACAAAATTGGGATTTATGTTGATGTATCTTATATCTACAATAACGGCGGGCAGAAAATGCAATACGATGCATTAAGAGAGTTTGCCTGTCGGGATTACTCGGAACCGGTGCGGATGAACGCTTATGTCAGTTACGACCGTGACCGGGCTGATTGGGATGAAAATTACCGCAAAGGCACCCAGAATTTTCACTCGGCGCTGCGCGACATGGGTTACAAGGTGATTGTTAAAGAGATTCAGTGGTTCCAGGATGAAACCGGCAACCGCTATGGCAAAGCCAATGCCGATCTTGACCTGGCGGTCGATGCGCTATTGCAATCAGCAAACCTTGACCGCATTCTCCTGGCTTCCGGCGATGGCGATTTTGTACAAGTGGTGCGGGCGCTGCAGGACAAAGGCTTGCGGGTTGAAGTTTTAGCCCTGGATAATGTCTCCAGCAAGCTGCGCCATGAGGCTGATTTTTTCATCTCCGGTTATCAGGTGCCAAACCTGATCCCGACCGCCAATCACAAAACGGAAGGGCCAATCTGGGGCGACCTCGGTTCGCGGGTACGCGGTTGGTGTTACTGGCACAGCGACCAGGGGTACGGTTTTATCCGCTACATCAAGGGTATCAGCCCCGGTTTATGGTTGACCGACACCCGCCATCCCGATTCACCTTACGCCACTGCTTTCTTCCATGATTCCAACCTGCCGGATGCGGTACGTCCGAACAATTTACCGAGCCGGAATTACGTTCTGGAAATGGAATTGGCCAAATCGGAACGCGGCGGGGGGGTTCAGGCGATTAACATGGAGTTGGTGAGCAAGTTCTAGCCAAACAACGCCAGTGGTTTTATCTCCCATTTCAGCCAAATTGCTCCCAGGAAGATATCCCGCCCCTCGCAACGAGGGGCGGTTAGCTTTTCAATTCTTGTTTGTAGGCTAAGAATACAGAAACACCGAGGCGCGATGAATAGCGCCCCGGTGTTTTGTTTAACAGGCAAAAATGGGGGAGGATTTATCTACCGTAACGCCCGCTGATAAAGTTTTCCATCTCCTCGAGCATCAGCGATTGGTCGGAAATGACCGTCTTTACCACATCCCCAATCGTGATAATGCCGATCACCTTCTCATTGTCTATCACAGGCAAATGGCGAATACGATGGGCAGTCATGTAGACCATGGCATCTTTGACCGTTTGCTCGGGGGTGATTGTCACCACTTCCCGGGTCATATATTCTGCGACGGGATGATGTTTGATGGTTCCGACATCTTTGACCGCCTGCCGGACGTAATCCCGCTCTGAGAAGATCCCCACCAATTTGTCAGATTCCATCACGACCACTGCGCCAATATCTTTTTCAGAAAGCAGATGCAATGTCTCGAAAATGGTTGTGGTGGGTGATACGAACCAGACTTCCGCGCCTTTATCTTTTAATATTTCACGAATCGTACTATCCATAAACGCCCTCCCTCCCAGTTTGTGAAAACTATCATGATTAATTATAGGAATTTTTCTGTTTGTGTAAATAACTATATAAGGGTGAATTAGGAAGCATTTTTATTGGTGTATGCTGTCGTCCACGGCTGCAAGCAGCATTTGCGCCAGTTGCAGCGCCTGGTCGGGCGTCAGGAACAGATTTGTCTCATCCGCTATGAATATTTTCTCGTCCTCCGGGCAGGACTCCCACAGGCGAATGCAGACATTGTCACTGAACTGGTTATCGGATCGGTCAAAATAGACGTCGACACTTAGCGTGTCGTCCAGCAGGAAGAGACTCATTTCAGCCTCCTGGTCAATTGCCTTGTTTCTCGGGTGGTGTGCTGGTCTTGCCGCGTCCTAACTCCTGCGACCGCTCGTAGGCAGCCCAGATGGCACGGCTGATGGCGGTACGGAAGCCGGCTTTTTCCAGGTAATACAACGCCGCAGCTGAGGTGCCGCCGGGTGAGGTGACCTCATTGCGCAGGTGGGCTGGATGATCCTTCTTTTGAGCGTAATATTCCACCGACCCGCGCAGCGTTTGCAACACCAATGCCTCGGAGATGCGCCTTGGGAATCCCAGGTGGACGCCGGCGTCTACCAGGGCTTCCATGAAGAGGAATACATAGGCTGGCCCGGTGCCAGAGAGTGCGGTAGCCATATCTAATAGATTTTCATCCTCGACGAAAATCTCCTGGCCGAGTGCAGATAAAATGCACTTCGCCAGTTCCAGTTGATCAGGCGTGACCGCCTGGGAGGCAGTCCAGACCGAAATGCCCTGACCAATTTGTGCCGGGGTGTTTGGCATGACACGTACCACAGCCGGATGCGACAGCCCCTGGGAGATGGTGTGAATCGATGCGCCAGCAACGATGGACAGCACCACCGCTTGCGGGTCGACGCTGCCGCGCAGCCCGGCTAACACTCCCTGCAACCGCTGCGGCTTGACCGACAGGATGACGATCTCGGCTCCCTGGGCAGCGGCTTTATTATCCGGGTTGTAATGAATGCCATAGTGTTGGGTCAACTCATCGCCGCGCTCAATCCGCGGGCCGGCAGCCGTGATTTTGGAGGGTTCGGTGACGCGGTCGCGAATCAAGCCGCCGATGACAGCTTCTGCCATCACGCCGGGGCCGA
>DATBWK010000188.1:0-4559 GCA_036514835.1 Bellilinea sp. | reverse complement strand
ACTCGCGCTTAGAGCAGTCCGTAAAGCTGTAAACTGGGTTCAAGAGTCGGGTATTTTGAAAAGAGGGAAATATAACAGATAAATTGTGGTGACTGGTGACTTCCTATACGCTTCCCGAGCAGAGGTAACTTGCCCCTAAATCGAATATACTTGAGCATATTATTCAACAATTAAGGTTGACAGGCGTTTATAGCGGATGTTCATAGAATATTCTGCCCCGCCTCAACCCTGTGACGAAGAATTGCGAGATCAGGTGGACTAATGGATGATCACAGAAACACACATAAAGTCGGGTTAATTGGTACTGGCATGGTTGGCGCCTCTTTTGCTTACTCGCTGATGCAATCCGGCCTTGCCAATGAACTGGTGCTCATCGACCAGGACACCGCCCGCGCCGAGGGTGAGGCGATGGACCTCAACCACGGCATGCCTTTTGTGCGTCCCATGCGCATCACTACCGGATCGTACAGCGATCTGGCTGACGCTGACATGATTGTGATCTGTGCCGGCGCCAGCCAAAAGCCGGGTCAAACCCGCCTCGAACTGTTGAAAACCAATGCCGCGGTCTTCCAGGACATTGTGCCAAAGATTTCGGCTGTCAATCCCAAGGCCATCATCCTGGTTGCCACCAACCCGGTGGACATCTTGACCCACATAACAGCCGACATCGCTGGCCGCGGTTGCTGCGTGCTGGGTTCCGGAACGGTACTCGACACCGCCCGCCTTCGCTTTCTGTTGGGCAATCATTACGGCGTCGATCCGCGCAGTGTGCACGCCTACATCGTCGGTGAACATGGTGATAGCGAACTGGCGCTTTGGAGCCTGGCAAATATCGCCGGAGTCCGCTTACCGGATTTCGTCGGAGTCACCGGTCAGGCTTATGACCAGGCAGCCATCGACCGCATCTTCGACCAGACGCGCAACGCCGCTTATGAAATCATTCAGCGCAAGAAAGCCACGTATTATGCCATCGGTCTGGGTTTGCTCTCCATCGTGGAAGCGGTACTTCGCGACCAGCACACAGTGATGACCGTCTCCAGCCCTTTGAACGGGCAATATGGAGTCAGCGGCATGTCGATCAGCATGCCGGCGATCGTAGGCAGTTCCGGCGTGGAAGAAGTGCTCAACTTGCCCCTGAGCCCATCCGAATTAACTGCCTTCCAGAACTCAGCCCAAACCTTGAAGGACCGGCTGAACGAATTGGGATGATCGTTGCTTGCACTCTTATTTCGCGCTCACATTGATTTGATAAAATCCACGCCAACGGAATGATCCATCTAAGCACAACGGAGCACAACCATGCCAGACACCCCACATTTCGAAACTGCCGCCATTCATGCCGGACAGGACCCTGATTCCACTACCGGCGCGGTGATCACCCCCATCTTTCAGACCGCCACCTACGCCCAGGAACAGGTCGGAGTCACCAAGGGTTACGATTACAGCCGCACCGGGAATCCCACCCGCACCGCCCTGGAAACTTGTCTGGCAGCGCTGGAGGGTCTGGGATTAAATCGACCTACGTTTGGTCTGGCTTTCGCCTCTGGCATGGCTGCCACCGATACGCTGCTGCGCCTGGTCAAACCCGGGCAGCATGTGGTGGCATCCAATGATGTCTACGGCGGCACCTTCCGCCTTTTTGACAAAGTGCTGAAAGAGTATGGACTATCCTTCACCTATATCGAAATCAGCGACGCATTCCTGGTGGAGCAAGCGGTAACTGCTGAGACTGCCCTGGTGTGGTTGGAAACTCCCACCAATCCGCTGCTCAAAATCGCGGACATCGCGGAAATTTCCCGCCGCGTTAAAGCTAAAAATCCGCGGGCGCAGGTGGCGGTGGATAATACCTTTGCCACCTCTTTCCTGCAGCAGCCGTTGGCCCTGGGTGCTGACTTTGTCGTCTATTCGACCACCAAGTACATCAGCGGACATTCAGATGTGATCGGCGGAGCTATCGTGACCAGCGACGCCGCGGCTTATGAGCGCCTGAAGTTCCTGCAAAACGCCATCGGCGCTGTACCCGGTCCCATGGACGCCTGGTTGACGCTGCGCGGGCTGAAAACTCTCGCCATCCGCATGGAACGCCACTCTGCCAATGCGGGCCAAATCGCTGAGTTCCTCTCTCAGCACCCGGTAGTTGCCCAGGTAATCTACCCCGGTTTAGCCAATCACCCGCAGCATGCCGCCGCCAAACGGCAAATGCGCCTATTTGGCGGCATGATTTCGATCATATTACACGGGGGTGAAGCCGCCGCCGGACGCATGGCAGCCGCGACCAAACTTTTCCAACTGGCAGAAAGTCTTGGCGGTGTCGAATCATTGATCGAGGTGCCAGCCGCCATGACGCACGCGTCCGTTGCCGGCAGTCCGCTGGAAGTACCCGGCGGCCTGGTACGGTTATCGGTCGGCATTGAAAACATGGCGGACCTGCTGGCCGATCTGACGCAGGCGCTTGACGCCTAAGAATTGCCCAACCGAATCAAAAAAGGACAGCCTTTTTCTGCTGCCCTTTTTCCATTGGTAATCGTCATCGCTTATCGGATAAATAGTCAATCAGGTCGATTTTCGTCAGAACACTGGCGGGTTTGTCGTCTTCGACCACCACCGCCACCTTCCCGTGCTCAAAGGCAGACAGCAGAGTTTCCAGACTGGCGGATGGGTCGATCACCAGCACATTCGGATTAATCACCTCGGTGATGGTCTCCTCGGGGTCATGAACGTGCCCGCTTTGAAGCAAGTGATCCAATAAATCCACCTCGCTGACGATACCGATCAGCCGTCCGGCAGCATCCACCACCGGCAGTTGTGAAATATCATAGGACTTCATCTTTTCCACCACCATGGTGATGCGATCTTCGCTGCGGGCGGTGACCAGGGGTATTTTCTTGCGAAATTGGAGCAGACGGGCCACATTATCCGCCGAGCGCGCTGCCGGCAGGTAGCCATTCTCCCGCATCCAGTTGTCGTCATAGAACTTGGAGAGGTAGCGGCTGCCCGAATCGGGCAGGATGACCACCGCGATTTGATCCGTTTTCAAGCCGCGCACGATCTCAGACTTTAGCGCACCTGCCACAGCTGACCCAGATGAGCCGCCGGCGAACAGCCCTTCCTCACGCACCAGCCGGCGCGCCATCAGGAAGGATTCGCGGTCGTCCACCTGAACCACCTCGTCCATCAGGCTAAGCTCCAATGTAGACGGCAGGAAATCCTCGCCAATCCCCTCGATTTTGTACGTCTTCGGGTGCGGGTCATCCGGCATGCGGCCCATCTTCCAGGTTTCATACAGCAGCGATCCCTGGATATCGACTCCGACCACCTTGACTTCGGGATTTTGCTCTTTGAGGAAACGCGCCGTACCGCTGATCGTCCCGCCGGTTCCTATGCCGGCGACCAGAACGTCAATTTTTCCGCTGGTTTGCTGCCACAGTTCCGGCCCGGTGGTGCGATAATGCGCTTCCGGGTTCGCTGGGTTGTGATATTGATTGGCCAGGATGCTGTTGGGCGTTTCCTGAACGATGCGGGCTGCCACGCTGTAGTAGCTGCGCGGATCGTCCGGTGCTACCGCCGTCGGCGTGATCACCACCCGCGCCCCATATGCCCGCAAAAATCGGACTTTTTCTTCACTCATTTTGTCGGGCATGACGAACACCGTTTTATAGCCTTTGACGGCTGCCGCCAACGCCAGCCCTGCGCCGGTGTTGCCCGAGGTGGCTTCCACAATCGTGCCGCCGGATTTTAATCGGCCTTCTTTCTCTGCATCTTCGATAATAGCTATCCCGATTCGATCCTTAATGGACCCTGCTGGATTGAGAAATTCAGCTTTTGCCAGCACAGTTCCAGCCACCGAACCGAACACCACCCGATTGAGCTGAATCAGCGGCGTATTGCCAATGGATTCGAGTACGTCGCGGTGGTAGGCTGGATGAACCTGCGCCATAATTGATTTTTGTTTGGTCTGATGCGTGAGCATTCCAGTTTTATCCTTCATTTGCAAATCCATTCAATCTATAAATGAAACGGTAATTCACGAAAAAAAACGGCGGACAGTGTTGCCCAAAACCAATTCCAGGTTTGCGGGGTGACTGTCTGCCGCCTGAGGCAGTTGACCATTCTGGCATATTCGCTTGTCAACCAGGCGGTAAGATCAGTCCCCGCCATGGACAGATGCAAATGTATTGAAAGGCTGTTCCCAAATATGCTTTACTGATGTTTATCATTTCGTTTTTGCTCAGACATTCAAATCCAAGTTAATTATAGATATATTATATCCTAATTATGCGGAATGACCTATCAATTTTTACTTAAGGTTCAAATCCCCGCCAAACCAGATAGAAATTAAAGTCTCCTTCTCAAACTTCGATTTGTAAACCGGACCGGTCTATTTCAGCGGATAGGTATTCAGGGTAGAATCCAGGAAATGAGTAAACACAACCGGAAATTAAATCCGCCGGAACAATTGAATTTGATGTCATTCCCATGCGCCGCCAACTGACCAACCCATCCCTGGGCGTAATTGGGCTGGCAGGCGTTATTCTGGGCCTGTTGACCTGGTTGTTTTT
>DATBWK010000187.1:0-15629 GCA_036514835.1 Bellilinea sp. | reverse complement strand
CGTTACCTTTGAACTGGATAGGAGCTTGTATAAGGTACTTGAATACAGCCACCATAAGCCAGGTCGTGGGAACGCAACGATCCGTATCAAAGCCCGCAATTTGCGCAGCGGCGGAACGATTGAAAAGACTTTCCAATCCGGTGAACGGGTTCCGGAAGCACGCCTTGAATACCACATGGCACAATTTTTGTATTCAGACGGCGATGTGTACTATTTTATGGATCAGGAAAACTATGAACAATATCCGCTGCGTTCGGATATTTTGGGCGAATACACCGGTTACCTGAAAGAAGAAATGCCGGTCAAACTGACATTCTTCGGTACCGAAGCACTGGACATCGAGCTGCCCACCACCGTTGACCTGAAAATTATTCAGGCAGACATCGCGGTGCGCGGCGATACTGCCACCGGTGTCACAAAAAATGTCACTGTCGAAACTGGGGTGCAGGTACAGGTTCCCAATTTCGTCAATGACGGCGACACGATCCGGGTGGATACCCGTACCGGCACATACGTCACCCGCGTTCAATAGGTTCGCCACGCTCCAAATTTCAGATACACCATGCTCGTCCCCGTCATTGGGGACGCGGCTTTAAGAGAGGGAGAAGGTTTTCCAAGCCATGCGCACACCAGCCGGGACTGAATGCCGTTATTTTTATGGCAATTATTTTCGCGGCAAAAACCAGGAAGAGTGCCGCCTGATTGGAAACCAACCGCCGCCCGGTGACTGGAACCGTAACCTGTGCCAGACCTGCCCGGTGCCGGAAATTCTTCGCGCCAACGCCTGTGAATTTCTCACACTGCATGGCGAGGTTAAACGCACGCTGGGGGTTTTTAGGAAACGGGTGATCGTTTCTGCCTCCTGTACCAAATCGAAAACAAATGTGGCTGAACCGCACGTTGGCTGCGGGCAATGCCATCCTATTCCACCCGTGTTCACAAAGCCCGAACCATGACCCTGACACTGCTCATTGACCTCGACGATACCCTCCTGACCAACGATATTAAAGCCTTTCAGAAGGTCTATTTCAAGTGCTTGGCGGAAGCATTGCGTCCCTGGGTGCCGGTCGAAACGATGATGTCTGCCATGATGGCTGCCGTTCAGGCCATGCTGGTCAAAATGACACCAGCTTTGACCATGGAAGAACAATTCGATGCGGTTTTTTATCCGAAAATTGGCGTCGCCAAGACAGAGTTGACTGAGGTCATTAACAAGTTTTATGCTGAAACGTTTCCGGAATTGCGCAAATATACCGCGCCAAAACCCGAGGCGGTGGATCTGGTTCACCAGGCTATCAAACGCGGTTGGGATGTGGTTGTTGCCACCAATCCCCTTTTTCCATTTACTGCCATTGAACAACGGCTGGAATGGGCCGGGCTGCCAGCCAAAGAGACCAGTTTCAAATGGATTACCAGCTATGAGACTTCTCATTTCAGCAAACCCCATCCAGCCTACTATGCTGAAATCCTGGGACAGCTAAACTGGCCATCCACCCCGGCAGTGATGATCGGCAACAGCCTGGAGGATGATATTCTGCCGGCTGAACGGCTGGGACTGCCAACTTATTGGCTACACGAAAGAGAATTAGACACCTCCGCCAGACACCCGCTCAGCGCGACCGGAGATTTAGGCAGCGTCCTCCTGTGGCTGGAAAATATCGAACGGGAGCAGCCAGCGATAGATTTTCAGAATGAAACCGCGATTTTTGCCACGCTGCAATCGACGCCTGGCGTGCTGGAAAATATGTCCCAGTCTTTGACCCCCGCCATTTGGGTACAGCGTCCGGCTGAAAGCGAATGGAATATCATCGAAATCCTGGCGCATTTGCGGGATGTTGACCGGGAGGTCAATTTTGGGCGGGTTCAACAAACCATTCGCGGCGAAAACCCGTTTTTACCGGCTGCAAACACCGACCCGTGGGTGCAGGAGAGAAATTATGCTGGTGAACCCGGACCGTCCGCGCTCGCCGGATTCATCCACTCGCGCACCACATTATTGAATTTATTGGACGGCGCCACACCTACCGACCTTTCTCAACCTGCCCGCCATGCCATTTTCGGACCGACGACCCTCAAAGAATTGCTGGGATTCATCGCCACACACGACCGTACCCATATTCGCCAGGCGTGGAATGCAATCCATAATGGCAGATAATCCGTAAAACAAGCTATACGATTCGGTTGCCGCCGATCTTAAAGGATATATAAGAGTTTTATATAAACCTTCACCAAAGCGGTTGACAAACTGGCAGGGGGTCGGATAGATTGGTATAATTTCTAATATAAAATGGACGAAAATTAATCGGTACCCGTCCACGGAGGTATGAGTGAGTTCACGCAACCAATCTTATGTAATTTATCTGCTGTTGTTCATCGCCATAATTGCCATGGTTGTTTACAGCTTTGGGCAACGCGGTATCAGTTCGGAAGTTTCCATTAACCAGCTGGCGGCAGATATTAAAACTTCAAAAGTCACGAAAATTGAAAGTGATGAAGACCGGCTTCAGGTGACGTATAAAGACTTGAGCGAGTCGATTTCAACGAAAGAATCAAACGCTACTCTGGTCGAGCAGCTTTTGTCACTGGGAGTTACTGAAGATCAGTTGGATCCGGCCAAGGTGAAAATTCTGATCAAACCGCCCAGCGCATGGCTTGGAGTATTTACCGCCCTTGGCTATATTTTGCCATTCATGCTGTTGATCGGTGCTTTCTTCTTCATCTTCCGTCAGGCGCAAGGCAGTAACAACGCTGCCATGTC
Organism: Bellilinea sp.; assembly: GCA_036514835.1. Lineage (GTDB taxonomy): Bacteria > Chloroflexota > Anaerolineae > Anaerolineales > Anaerolineaceae > Bellilinea. Next base: position 12,871 of record DATBWK010000187.1, on the reverse strand, counting down.
TTTCGGCAAGTCCCGCGCCCGCATGTTCACCGGTGATCACCCGACAGTTACTTTCGCAGACGTCGCAGGGGTTGAAGAGGCCAAGGAAGAACTTAAAGAAGTGGTTGAATTCCTGCGTGAGCCGCAAAAATTCATCCAACTTGGCGCCCGTATCCCCAAGGGTGTGCTGCTGGTTGGCCCTCCGGGCACCGGTAAAACGCTGATGGCAAAAGCAGTCTCCGGCGAAGCCGGTGTGCCATTCTTTTCCATCTCCGGTTCGGAATTTGTGGAAATGTTCGTCGGCGTCGGCGCCAGCCGCGTTCGCGATCTGTTCGATCAGGCCAAGCGCCATTCCCCGTGTATCGTGTTTGTGGATGAAATCGATGCCGTAGGCCGCCAGCGCGGTGCAGGTTTAGGCGGCAGCCATGACGAACGCGAACAGACCCTTAACCAGATGCTGGTGGAGATGGACGGTTTTGATACCGATACCAACATCATCATCATGGCAGCCACCAACCGCCCAGACATCCTCGACCCAGCTCTGCTACGCCCCGGTCGTTTTGACCGCCGCGTCGTGCTGGATCGGCCGGATGTACGCGGTCGCGAGGCTATTCTCAAGGTGCATGTCAAGGGCAAACCGCTGGAACCCGACATTGACTTGACCACTCTGGCACGGGCAACCCCGGGATTTGTGGGCGCCGATCTGGAGAACCTGGTCAATGAAGCCGCAATTTTGGCTGCCCGCCGCGATCGCAAGAGCATCTCGCAGCCAGAATTCGAAGAAGCCATCGAACGGGTGATTGCCGGCCCAGAACGCAAGAGCCGCCTGATCAACCCCGACGAGAAGAAAATTATCGCTTACCATGAAGCTGGTCACGCAGTGGTAATGAATGCACTGCCGGAACACGACCCGGTGCAGAAAATCACCATCATCGCACGCGGTATGGCAGGCGGATACACCATCGCTTTGCCGTCAGAAGACCGGACGATGATGCCGCGCAAACGGCTGGTCGCAGATATGATCGGTCTGCTGGGCGGCCGGGCCGCTGAAGAACTGGTATTTGACGATATTACCTCAGGTGCTGGCAACGACATCGAACGCGTCACCCAGATCGCCCGCCAAATGGTCACCCGACTGGGCATGAGTGCCGAGATGGGTCCCATGGTATATGGTCAGAAGGAAGAGTTGATCTTCCTGGGACGCGAGATTTCCGAGCAGCGCGATTACTCTGAGGCTGTGGCTGAGCAGATTGATCGCGAAGTTCGCCGCCTGGTTAGCGAAGCCCATGAAGCTGCCCGCGCTATTCTGGCTGAGCACCGCGACAAGCTGGATGCAGTTGCCCAGAAATTGCTCGAGGTGGAAACGCTGACGAAGGATGAATTTGAAAAGATTTTCCCGCCGCCGGTCAAGAAAAACGGCGTACCGGCCCTGGTAGTAGCGGTCAGCTAATTTGAATGATAAACCGCGAGGTGAACAACCTCGCGGTTTTTATTATCGGAGGCTGGAATTGACCCAGCCGATTACACCTGGCGAAAGTAAACTGTTTTCGGTTGGAAATCACCGACAACTCGGTCAACCAGCCCAAGTGCGATCGAAACAACCTAATCAGATCCTAGTAAATTTAGGTTTCTATTCCTTCGATATTCATGCGGCGCAACTCGCGGCGCAATATTTTGCCCACAGTTGAGCGCGGTAAATCCTGCCGGAAAGCAACTTCAGCAGGCACCTTGTATCCAGCCAGGTGTTGACCGCACCAGCGGCGGACTTCATCCGCATCCAAAAGCTCTCCGGCTTTGAGGACCACCCAGGCTTTCACGATTTCGACTTTGACCGGGTGCGGCACACCGGAGACAGCACATTCCCGCACTTTAGGATGCATGGCAATCACTTCTTCTATTTCGCGCGGCCAAACCTGAAAACCGCCAATTTTGATGAGTTCCTTTTTTCGGTCCACCAGGTAGAAGTAGCCATCGGCATCCATGCGGGCGACATCACCGGTATGCAGCCAGCCATCTGTCAGCGTGATAGCGTCTTCGTCCGGGCGGTTGTGGTATCCCCGCATGATTTGCGGGCTGTTGATGAGCAATTCTCCGCGTTCTCCAGGAATAACGTCAGCCCCGGTTTCAAGATTCACAATGCGGCAATCCACGTCCGGCAGCGGCAAGCCGATCGAACCGACCCGGTTTTGACCAAACATTGGATTGCAGTGGGTAGCGGTTGGCGCTTCGGATAAACCGTAGCCTTCCATCAATTTTCCGCCGGTCAAGGCTTCAAAACGCAATTTAACTTCCGGCAGCAGCGGCGCTGAACCTGAAATGCAGGCTTTGATGGATGACAGGTCATACTTGCCGGCGATTACATCCGCATGCTGATTGATGGCCTGGTACATGTTGGGAACCCCAGGAAAAAGCGTTGGTCGGTACTTTTGGATGACGCCCAGAAGTTCCTCCATGTTACGCGGGTTTTGCACCAGCACCAGGCTGGCACCCAACCCCATACCTACGCTCATGGCAATCACCATGCCATAAACGTGGAACAGCGGTATGGCTGCCAAAACTGTTTCCTGTCCATCCTGCAGACCCACCAACCAGCGGCGGAACATGGTCGTGTTAGCGACCAGGTTGCGGTGCAGGCCAATGGCAGCTTTAGGTGTGCCCGTGGTACCGCCAGAATACTGAAAAATGGCAACGTCATTGGGTGTGACCCCGGGCAAGTCAACTTCCAACTCTTTGGAACGGGTCAATACCGTTGTCAGCCAGCAATCGGCGTCCGCTGGCGCGCAACCGGCGACCTGCGCCGAGTCGAGCAATAGTGCATCCACCAGGTCGAAAGCGTCCTCAACCTGGGTATAGATGACGGTTTGAATAGGTGTGGTTTTGCGAATTTCATCCAGCAGTTCACGGTGAGTTGCCAGAGCGATGAGAATATCCACCCCGGAATCCTTGAGTTGGAATTCAAGTTCCAACTGTTTGTACTGTGGATTGATCGCCACCACCACCCCGCCGGCTTTGAGGACCGCGTAGTAGGCTAAAACGAATTGCGGAATATTCGGCAGGATAATGCCTACCCGATCACCAACCTTGACGCCCAGATTGACCAAACCTCGCGCCAACACATTGGAAAGCTGGCGCATTTCAGCAAAGCTGATCGTCTGGTCGCGGTAAATCGTGCAAGCTTTATCCGGGTATTTTTCGGCAGCTGCATCCAGATAATGAAAAGCAGTGATATCCGGGTATTCGAGCTGCGCCGGTACACCCGGGTCGTAATGTTGGATCCAAAGTTTGTTCATTTTTCCCTCCTCCAGCCAGTAAAAGCAAATCAGGCGTTATGCCGCCAGATTTTGCGGGACAATCCAAAGCTCGCTGTTCTCGATCAATTTTACCGCCTGAGCAGTGGTTCCAGATTCAGCTTGCAGCCAATGGATGCTCGGATCATTTTGCTTAAACCAATTCGCCTGCCGCCGGATATAGTCACGGGTAAACCGTTTCATCAACGTAACCGCTTCGTCCAGGCTAATTTTTCCGTCAAGGTAATCGCAAATTTCACGGTAGCCAATGGCTGAGAGGGTGGGAAGGGCGGCGTCAAAACCCCGATCGCGCAGCTGTCGCACCTCCTCCACCAACCCATCTGCCAGCATGGCGGCGATACGGGCGTCAACCCGGGCGTACAACTCGGCACGGGGGCGGATAAGGCCGATTTTGAGCAGCGAATACGGCGAAACGCCAACCCGCCGTTGTTCGGAAAAGCGGTGCCCAGTCAGGAGAATTACTTCCAGGGCGCGGACTGTCCGCCGCAGGTTTTCCGGTTGAATCACCATAGCAGCTGCCGGGTCGATCAATGCCAGTTTATGATGAAATGGATAGGGTCCAAGACTGCGTCCCCAGGCTTCCAACACTTCCCGCAGGCGGGTGTCCGGCTGTTGGCTGGGTATTTGCCAGTCATCCAACAAACCGTAGACATATTGGCCAGTACCGCCAACCAAAAAAGGCAGCTTGCCGCGGCTGTGGATTTCCGCGAGAGCAGTCTCAGCCTCGCGTTTGAAAGCCGCCAGGCTCCAGGGTTCATCCGGGTCGGACACATCGATCAGGTGGTGCGGGACGCGCGCCAGTTCCTCAGACGAAGGTTTGGCGGTGCCGATGTCCATTCCACGGTAAAACTGGCGCGAATCGGCTGATACAATCTCGCCGTTGAAATACTCCGCCAACTCTACCGCCAGCGCAGTCTTTCCAACCGCGGTCGGACCGAGGATGGCTACAACCGGCCGGTGCAGCTTATGCCAGGGCATTTTCAAACCAAACAATTTCAGGTGGAGTGGCACCCGGCTTGCCAAGGATTGCCACAACGTCCACCCGCCAATTTTCAGGCAGCTCTGGATGGTCATCCAGGTACTGCTCGGCAGCCAATAGCAGATGCTCCTGCTTCAATGGCGTAACAGAGTCTTCCGGAAAACCAAATGTATCGTTGGAACGGGTTTTCACCTCGACGAACACCAGCTGGTCTGCCTGTCTCATCACCAGGTCTACCTCGCCGTAGCGGGTGCGATAGTTGCGCTCGATTAACTCAAAACCGCGGTCCAACAGATACTTCTCTGCCAGCCGCTCGCCCCAGGCGCCAATTCTCTGACGGTAATTGTTCGCTGCCATATTTCATCCGGAAAATTGATGTCCAACCTAATTATTCTACCCGGATTTCAGCTCGAGTAAGGCCAGCGTTTGGTGATCTAAACCTATTTGTGCTACACTTTGCGTAACCAGTTGGAGAGCTAAACCCACGAAGATACGGTGCATCTGAAACCACCAACTGGCATCCTACCCTGAAGAGGAATGATGTATGCCTGTCGGGGAAATCATCGCGATCGGCACAGAATTGTTGCTTGGCGAAATCCAGGACACCAATACTGCGACCATTGCCCGAAAATTTCGCGATGCCGGCATCGACCTGTATCGCACGATGATCGTAGGAGATAACCCGGAAAGGATCGCGCAAGCCATCCGGGAAGCGCTCACCCGCTCAGACATCGTCATCACCACTGGCGGGTTGGGACCGACCGTCGATGACCCTACCCGTCTGGCTGTTGCCAAAGCGTTTGGGACTGAACTGGAGTTTCATCCAAAATTGTGGGACCAGATCCAAGAGCGGTTTAACCGCTTTCAACGCCGTGCCACTGAAAATAATCGCCGGCAGGCATACATCCCCGGGGGCTCAACCGCGATCGAAAATCCGGTTGGCACCGCGCCGGCATTTTTCGTCGAGAAGGATGGCAAACTGGTCATCAGTCTGCCAGGCGTGCCGCGCGAGATGGAGCACATCCTGCAGCACGCCGTGATGCCGTTGTTGGACCAACATTACCAACTGAACGGCATTATTAAGACATTCGTGCTCCATACTGCCGGAGTCGGCGAATCGCAAGTTGATGAGTGGATTGGCGAATTGGAGAATAATGCCAACCCGACCGTCGGGCTGCTGGCACACCCCGGTCAGGTCGATATTCGCGTAGCTGCCAAAGCTGGATCAGAGGAAGAGGCGGATGCACTGATCGCAGAAATGGTCAGTCAGGTGCAAAAGTTGGTCGGCGTTGCCATTTATGGCAGCGACCAGGAGACCCTGGAGCAGGTGGTCTTGAACCGCCTGGCGCTGCACAACTGGCAGCTCTCCCTGGTGGAATGTGGTCTGGGTGGAGCAGTCGCGGAGAAGCTTAATAGAGCTGGGTTTGATGTGGATCGGGCGCGGGTGCTGCCGGAGTTATGTCAGGCTGCCGATTTGCAGCGCTTAGCCCAGAAACAGCTGGCGGCGACAGGCACGCAGGTCGCGCTGGGTGCCGGTTTTTATCCCGGACCCGTTCAGCAGGATTTGTATTTGTATTTGATTACACCGAACAGCACCTTGGAAGTCAACCGATCCTACGGCGGTCCGCCGGCTCAGGGCCTTCCCTGGGCAGTACAAACCGCTTTAGACTTCGTCCGCAGGAATATCCCATAATCCTTTTATCCATCCCACAAGGAGATTTCCCCACAGATGAGTGACAAGACCATCCTGCTAAAAAATGCCATTGTCCTGACTATGGATGATGATTACCAGATCTTCGAACCCGGTGCTGTCGCGGTTCAGGGCGACCAAATTGCCGCCGTCGGGGCTGAGGCAGGCATTCTGCAAGCGTATCCTGACGCCGAGGTGATTGACTGCGGCGGCAAAATTTTGATGCCGGGGCTGATCAACGCACACACCCATGTTCCGATGACCTTGCTCCGCGGGCTGGCGGACGATTTGCGGTTGGACGTCTGGTTATTGGGATATATGATGCCGGTAGAGCGGGAATTTGTTTCGCCGGATTTCGTGCAGCTTGGCACGCGGTTAGCCTGCGCCGAGATGATCCGCAGCGGGATCACCAGTTTCGCCGACATGTATTATTTTGAAGAGGATGTTGCCCGGGCTACCGCTCAAAGTGGTATGCGCGGGGTGTGTTCGCAATCCATCCTAAAATTTCCGACACCGGATGCGCATTCCTACGAGGAGTCATTGGCGTACGCGCGGGATTATATTCAGCGCTGGAAGGATCACCCGCTCATCATCCCGTCGATTGCCCCGCATGCGGTTTACACCACCACCGAGGACATCTTGCGCGACTGCGCCGGCATCGCAATGGAATACGATGTGCCGCTGCACATCCATATCGCTGAGACCAGTTTCGAAGTGGAGAATTTACGGCGTGAAGAAGGCATGCCGGTGGTGCCGTACGTTAAAAAGCTCAATCTACTGGATGCAAAAGTTCTGGCAGCCCATTGCGTTCATCTGGACGACGGTGAACTGCGCACCTTCAAACATTACAATACCGGCGTGGCACACAATCCATCCTCCAATATGAAACTGGCGTCCGGGATTGCTCCGGTCAAACGCATGCTCGATCTGGGTTTGAATGTCGGCATTGGCACCGATGGTCCAGCTTCGAACAATGATCTGGACATGTTCGAAGAAATCCGCCTGGCTTCCTTCCTGGCAAAGGGGTCCAGCGGCGACCCTACCGCCCTGCCTGCCCGCCAGACGCTGGCAATGGCAACCAGGATGGGCGCACGCGCCATGCATATGGGTCACCTGACCGGGTCGCTCGAACCCGGAAAACGGGCTGACTTGATTCTGGTAGACACCAGTTCACTGCACAACTCGCCTCGTTTTCGCCGCGACCCCAATAATGCCTATGCGCAACTCGTGTACACTGCCAAGGCAGTGGACGTGTCGGACGTGATGGTCAACGGAGTGTGGTTAATGCGCAGCCGTCAGCTGCTCACTTTGGACGAAGCCAACCTGCTGCGCGAAGCCGATGAGTATGCCCGCAAAATCGATATATTCTTGATGCGCCGCGAAAAATCCCTACTTTCCAAACTTCTTGCGCTGGGCGAGCAAACCGAAGAAGAAGAGAGCTTCGAGGTGCAGGCAAAAGTACCTATTGAGAACCGTGAAGCGGTATTGGAGCGGCTGAAAGACCCGGAAATAGAAGTTATTTACAATCGTCATTATCACCAGTACGACACCTACTTCTCATTTGAAACCCCGGAGGAAGCCCGGCTGCGCTACCGGGAAGATCATTTCCTGGATGAGAAGAATCAAACCCTACAGGTGAGGTCGCGGTTGACACTGATCGGTCCTTCCCGTGAACACTATTTCCCGCAGAAGGTGCTGCTGTCACGCAGCCGGTTTTTAGCCTCCGCCACCCAAAGCCCGCGTTTCTACCGCGAATACTTCAGGCCAGCCCACGAGATCGAAGTCGAAAAAGACCGCCTGCGGTACCTGGTGGAATACAAGGACATGGAGTTCTACATCAACCTGGACGAAATGCTTAAACCAAAACTCGGTCACTTCCTGGAAATTAAAAGCCGCACCTGGTCGCGCAAAGATGCCGAAACCAAATCCCGGCTGGTGGTCGATCTAATTCGTTTCCTGGGCGAGTCGCCGGAGAAGACAATTTCCAATGATTACCTGGAAATGGCTGTCGAGCATACCGAAAAGTAAATCCGGGGGAGACCGTCACCAATGAACGATGAACCCAAATCTCTGAATATTTTGTTTATGGCGTCAGAAGCCGCACCGCTGGTCAAAGTCGGTGGGTTGGGCGATGTGGCAGGTTCGCTGCCACTGGCGTTACGCAGGCTGAAAAAACCGGATATGTCGGGTCGACCATTAGATGTACGGCTGGTGCTGCCATTCCATAATGCCATTAAGGACAAGATTCCCAACCCGCAAGTGGCAGCAGAGTTCAAGCTGGTGGTGCCGCACGGGGAAATGCCGGTGGTGGTCTACCTGACACACGTGGCGGATTTGCCAGTTTATCTGATCGACGGACCGCCAATCGCGCCGGATAACCGGGTATACGCCGCCGATCCCCTGCTGGATGGGGAGAAATATGTCTTTTTCTCGCTGGCAGCTCTGGAAATGACGCGCTGCTTGATATGGAAGGCAGATATCATCCACGCCAATGACTGGCATACCAGTGCAGCCCTCTATGCGCTGGCGCAAAAGCGGAAACATGATCCCGCCTTTCAAACCATGCACAGCCTTTTGAGTGTGCATAATTTACCATTTATGGGCAAAGACGCTGAACTTGCGGCCGCCAGCTACGGACTGCCGCGGTCAAGAGAGAAAAACCTGCCAACCTGGGCGCGCCAATTTCCGCTGCCGCTCGGGCTGCAGAGCGCCGACCTGATCAACGCGGTTTCACCTGGCTATGCGAAAGAGATTTTGACGCCAGAATTCGGCTGCGGACTGCAGGATTTCCTGAATACGCGACAGGGAGCTCTGAGCGGTATTCTCAACGGTCTGGATCAGGCTGATTGGGACCCGGCGACGGATACAACGATTGTCAGCCGCTATGACCATACGCAGTTAGCGCTGAAACATGCCAACAAGACCGCCTTGCAGACCGAATTTGAACTGCCGGTAAACCCGGAAGTACCGCTGCTGGTCATGGTGACCCGCATGGATCAACAAAAAGGCGTCGATATCGCTGTCGACGGGCTGCGGCTGGCAGCCGACCTGGATTGGCAGGCTATCATACTTGGTACTGGCGATCCACTGCTGGAAACACGCTGCCGCTCCCTGGAGTCTGAGTTTCCAGACCGGGTACGGGCGTTAATTCGCTTTGACATCGGGCTGTCGCGCAGGATGTACGCTGGCGGCGATGTATTACTCATGCCGTCGCGTTATGAGCCGTGCGGGCTGGCTCAAATGATTGCCATGCGCTACGGCACCGTCCCGCTGGCGCGGGCGACTGGAGGGCTGCGGGATACGATTGACGATGATCCGACTCTGGCGAGCAGCACCGGATTCCTGTTCGAGGATGCCCGCCCCGAAGCGTTCGCTGAAACACTGCGCCGCGCCATTTATGCCTACCCGGATCGCGAGATCTGGTCTGAAATACAAGTGCGGGGGATGAAACAGGATTTTTCCTGGGAAAAAAGCGCTTTGGAATACGCCAAGCTTTATTACAAACTGGCAGGGAGGTAATTCATGAACATCCGGGCGGTCATTCTGGCAGGCGGCGAAGGCACCAGGTTAGGGGTATTAACCGCTAAACGCACCAAACCCGCGGTTCCGTTCGCCGGGAAGTATCGGATTATCGATTTTCCATTGTCAAATTGCGTCAACTCGCGCATTTTCGATGTGATGATCGTCGCTCAGTACCGCCCGCATTCACTGATCGAGCATATTGGGGCTGGCGGTCCGTGGGACCTCAATCGCGACTTCACCGGCGGAGTGCGCATTTTAACCCCATATCGCGCCCGCGGTTCCAACTGGTTCGTGGGCACGGCTGACGCGGTGCAGCAAAACTTCACCTTCATCAAGCATGACAACCCGGATGCTGTTTTGATGCTATCTGGCGACCATATCTATTCGATGAATTACGAGCCGCTGATTCGCTATCACATGGAACGTCAAGCCGATGTGACCGTGGGGGTGATTAACGTCCCGTACGAAGATGCCTCACGCTTCGGCATTGTCGGTGTGGACGAGAATTACAACGTCACGTCGTTCGTGGAAAAACCGGCAGTGCCGCCGTCCACCCTGGCGAACATGGGCATATATATCTTTAGTATGGAAATCCTCAACAACGCTTTATGGGAGGATCACCTCAACCAGGAATCTGCCCATGACTTTGGAAAAAATATCCTGCCCACTCTGGTGGATAGTGGAAAAAAGGTCGTGGCTTACCCGTATGACGGATACTGGATGGATGTTGGAACAGTGGCATCCTACTGGCAGGCGCATATGGATTTATTATGCTCTCCTCCAGCCTTCAACATGTACAACCCAAAGTGGATTATCCATACCCGAACTGAAGAACGCCCACCGGTACGCATTCACGCCGGGGCGATGGTGGAAGACAGTCTGATCTGTGACGGCTGCACTATTGAACCAGGCGCCAGGGTGATACGCTCCGTCCTCTCGCCCGGTGTTACCATCCGGGCCGGAACGATCGTCGAAGAGTCGATCATCCTGACCACCACCAGCATCGCCAGGGATTGCCAGATCATCCGCTCGGTACTGGATAAACGCATCCATATCGACGAAGGGTCCCGGATTGGCGGCCGCGAAGGGGACGATATCAAAATCGCCATGGTTGGCCGCAACTCGTATGTACCGCCTGGAACTGTCGTCCACCCCGGTGGAACGGTCGGATGGGATGTGATATCATCTGACTACTCCAGCCTGGAAATCCACGAAGGCGACTTCGTTCAACCCCGAAGGTTACCATATGAAATTTGAGCGCGCTTCTGGCATCATCTTACACCCCACCAGCCTGCCCGGTCCGGATGGGATCGGAGATCTGGGTCCCGAAGCGTACCGCTGGGTCAACTTCCTGACCGACACTGGCTGCCGCCTGTGGGAAGTTCTTCCATTAGGCCCAACTGGTTACGGCGATTCACCCTACCAGTGCTTTTCGGCGTTTGCCGGCAACCCATACCTCATAAGCCCGGCCTTGCTGCTCGAGCAAGGCTTGCTCACCCGCGGTGACCTGAGCGACCGCCCGGATTTCCCGATCGACCAGGTAGATTACGGCGAAGCCATCCAGTGGAAACTCAAAGTCCTGGATCGCGCCTATTTGCATTTCAACCAAACGCGCCACCCGGCTTTGTGGGTGGAATACGGTCTATTTAAGAGTGCCCAATCGTTTTGGCTGAGAGATTTCGCTCTCTTCATGGCAATCAAAGAGTCGTACGGCGGCGTGTCCTGGGAAAATTGGCCGCAGCTTCTGCGCAAGCGCGAACCCAAAGCGCTTGAATCTTTTATGAGGAATGAAGCCCAACTGATCGAGCGCCATATCTTCCGCCAGTTCCTGTTCTACCATCAATGGGGTGAGTTAAAAAAATACGCCAACAGCCGCGATATTAAGATTATTGGTGATATTCCAATTTTTGTGGCCTACGACAGCGCCGACGCCTGGTCGCATCCCGAATTGTTCTACCTGGACGATGATGGACGCCCAACGGTGGTCGCTGGAGTCCCGCCAGACTACTTCTCACCCACCGGTCAATTGTGGGGCAACCCGCTGTATCGGTGGGATGTGCACCAGAGAACGGAATACGCCTGGTGGGTGGAGCGTTTCAAATCAACATTACAACTGGTAGATATTGCCCGCCTGGACCACTTCCGCGGATTTGCCGGTTATTGGGAGATCCCATACGGGTTGCCGACGGCTGAAATTGGCCGCTGGGTGCGAGGTCCAGGCCGCGACTTCTTTGAAGTTGTGCGCGTGAGGCTGGGCGACCTGCCGATCATTGCAGAAGATCTGGGTGTCATCACCCCGGATGTGGTTGATCTGCGGGAGGAATTCAAACTACCCGGCATGAAGGTGTTCCAGTTTGCCTTTAGCAGCGACTCAACCGATCCTTTCCTGCCGCACAATTATCCGCAGCAGTGTGTGGCTTTCACCGGCACCCATGACAACGACACATCCATAGGTTGGTACAACACCGCGCCTGAAGAAGAACGGGATTTCATCCGCCGATACTTAGCCTGCTCCGGTGATGACATTGCCTGGGATATGATTCGGGCGATATGGTCATCCGTGGCGGTTTTTGCTCTTGCGCCACTGCAGGACATTCTCAGCCTCGGACCGGATGCGCGCATGAACCTGCCGGGCCGGCCTTACGGCAACTGGGGTTGGCGGTTGCCGCCGAATGCGCTCACCGACACGATTGCCCGCCGCCTCAACGAAATCAACGTGCTGTACAGCCGGATCGAAGCGGATACGGATGCAAAACCAGCGGTGAAAGTAGATTACCTGGCCTAGGCTGAATTTTTCAATCCAGCTCGGGATGCCAGGAAAATGCCGGTCAAAATCAAAGCGCCGCCGGCCAATTCAGCCGCGCCAGGCGCCTCTTTGAGGAAGATCATAGCTAGAATGGTGGTACCAACTGGCTCGCCTAATAATGCCAGCGACACAAATGCCGCTGGCAAATATTTTAATGCCCAGTTGAAGGACGAATGCCCGATGACCTGCGGGATGGCTGCCAGTAACAAAAACCAGAGGTAGATCGAGCTGGAAAAGCCAGTCAGTCTTTGACCGGAAATACCGACAAAGATCAGCAAGAAAATGGCCGAAGTGCTGTACACCAAAAAGGTATAAGAAAACAAAGAAAGAACCGGGCGTACCTGCCGCCCAACCAGCATATAACCAGCAGCCATGAAAGCGCCGAATAAAGCCAGACCATTGCCCAGCATTGCCTTACCGCCCACAAAGTCCTGCAGAGGCAGGCAGGCCAGTCTGCCGGCATTCCAGCTGCAGGCTTCCTGAAGCCCCACCAATGCGCCGCCAAGCATGGCCAAAATCAACCCGAGCCAGGTGGCGCGGCTCATGCGTTCTTTCAACACCAGCGGGGATAGAATCGCGACCCACAA
>DATBWK010000186.1:0-4315 GCA_036514835.1 Bellilinea sp. | reverse complement strand
TCGGCGATATCATCCGCCGTGACGATCGGGCTGTTGGCGCGGTCCCAGCCGGTACGCAGTTCTTCCAGCTCGTTCTCGAGCTTGGCTTCCTGGTCCAGCAGTTCCTGGGCATCATCAAAACGTCCGTCTTCCAATGCCAACTGGTGATTTTCACGTACTTCGCGCAGTTTGGTCGTCATATCTTTGGCGTTGACGGCAGCCTGGCTCTTGTACATTCGCACCCGCGAGGACGACTCGTCGATCAGATCGATGGCTTTGTCCGGCAGGAAGCGTTCGGTGACATAGCGGGCGGAGAGGCGTGCGGCGGCATCGATGGCGTCATCCGAAATCACCAGGCGGTGATGTTCTTCATAGGCGCTGCGAATGCCGTGCAGGATCTGAATGGTTTCATCCACCGTGGGTTCGTTGACTGTGATAGGCTGGAAACGGCGTTCCAGAGCGGCATCGCTTTCGATGTGCTTGCGGTATTCGTCCAGGGTTGTCGCGCCGATCACCTGCAGTTCGCCGCGCGAGAGCGCTGGCTTGAGGATGTTGGCGGCGTCAACCGACGAGCCGGCAGAGCCAGCGCCCACCAGCATGTGGACTTCGTCGATGAACAGGATGGCGCCGGAGGCTTTGAGTTCGTCGATGACGCGTTTCAGGCGTTCCTCGAACTGACCGCGGTACATGGTGCCAGCCACCAATGAGCCTACGTCCAACTGTAGTACGCGTTTGCCCAGCAGCGGGGCGGGAACATCGCCTTCGACAATGCGCTGCGCCAAACCTTCGACGATGGCTGTTTTACCAACGCCGGGTTCGCCGATCAGCGCCGGGTTATTCTTGTTGCGGCGAGCCAAAATTTGAATGACTCGTTCAATTTCCATCTGGCGGCCAATGACCGGATCGAGCTTGTCTTCTTCGGCCATGGTCGTCAGGTCTGTGGCAAGTTGATCCACCAGTGTGGTCTTTTGACCTTTGGACTCTTTTTGCTGTTGCGCAGGGGCGGAAGAGCGGGCGGTTGCGCCTTGCGGGGCGCTGCTGCTTTCCTGAAGTACGCGGCGTGTTTGCCGGCGGATCTGTTCCGGGGTGATGCCCAGCTTGCGCAAGACATCCATCGCCTTGCCTTCGTTGGAGCGTACCAACCCGAGCAGGATGTGTTCTGTGCCGATGTAGTGATGCCCCATGCGGCGGGCTTCTTCGATGGCAAACTCCAGCACTTCCTGGACCCCGGAGGAGAGGTCAATTTTACTGGAGCGCGATTGTCCGATGCCGCTGAGGCGTTCGACCATTTCCTGGACCCGTTCCGGTTCCAGTCCTAAATCGCGCAGGACGCGTCCTGCAATTCCGCCTTCCTCCTGGATCAGGCCCAACAGCAAATGCTCGGTGTTGATGATGGACTGACGCATGCGTTCAGCTTCCTGATGCGCCAGACTCAACACCCTGCGAGCACGTTGGGTGAAACGTTCCATACCAGACAAGGCAAAATCCTCCTCTACCTACAAGAAAACCCTCTAAGGGCGAATTTTATTTCCATCAGGGAAAATTCCCTGCAGCCGCCGGAGCGGCCAGATACGACAATTTCAATCTTGATTCGATTCTACCAGAGTTTAAAAGCTTGTCGAGTCACCTGTTTGGGGGATTGTGACGCCCAAACGCCAGGAGAATAGATAGCAATAATTGCAACCTATTCGATCAGTTTCAACTATACTCAATAGTTGGAGGGTTGCCTCCTGGTTGGATCGAAACGGGGGAATATGGAAGCTCAATTCTCGATCGCTGGGCACCAGAACCTGAGGACTAAGGTCATCCAGGTAATTCTGTTTGGTTTAATGCTCATTCTCAGTGTCAGCATCTTTGTGTTCTTTATCTATTACTCCTGGATCAACACCAATAGCAGTGCAAGCTTTTCCGACATGATTTCCGGAACGGCCCAAAAACCCTATGTCACACGGGTGCTCGTGCCATGGCTGACAAGCGGAATTTCTGCCCTGATGCCCGACTCCATTCACATGGCAGCAGAAAACCTGTCAGCCAAGAATGTGCTGCTTGGATCATTCTTAATGGCTTACCGGACTCCGGACGATTTCGCCCTGGAAGCCATCATAAGTTTGCTGCTCCAACTGGCAAGCATCATCGGATTTGCTTTTACGTTCCGGGGTTTATACCGAAAAGTTTTTAAAACCCCTGAACTTGTGCCGGAAATGTTTACTTTGGTCATCTTACTTGGGATGACTCCCATGCTGTTCTATGGCTACATTTATGACTTCCCAAGTTTGTTCCTTTCAACCCTTGGTCTTTATTGCATTGCAGCGAAACGCAAGAGAAGTTACTTCGCGGTATTTTTCCTGGCAACTCTTAATAAAGAGACGGCTATCTTTTTGGTTGTTCCAAGCATGCTGCTGTTCTGGGATTGGCTTCGACCTTCCCTGCGAAAGGTTATTTACGGGGTATTGGCGCAGGTGAGCATCTATTTTGCCGTGCGGGTTCCGATTGGATGGATTTACCGCAACAACCCAGGCGGTATGATCGAAAACCATTGGGCTGAGCATGCCATCATTCTCCGCGATTTCCCGATGGTGAGCGTTTTGACTTTTTTGATTGCCATGGTGATGATATGGCTGGCTTTCAATCGCTGGCGCGATAAACCCGTCATGGTCATGTTCGGGGTTTTCCCCGGGATCGTACTGCTTCCCATGTTCTTATTAGGCGGTTATCCTTTTGAAATTCGGGTTTTTTACGATGTATATGCAGCCAGTTTCATGAGCACGGTCTATACATTGCTGTTACCCAGAATCAAATTGCCGGCGCAATGGTTAACCACCCAGGATTGGTTGAACAGCCTGGCAGCCATGATTAGCCGGATGTCCTTCTCTCCTCAAAATAGAACTTTACGAAAACAGTCGTAATTTTCCCAGAGTCGTCAAACCTATTTCAGCTATACTTTCTCAGGTATCATTCCCTGAGATTGTATTGAATCACCTGGATAACATGCAACCCAGTCAAAATCCAACTCGAACCGAGCCCGTTGCCAGCAAGCTTTCTCAAGCCGCATGGTTTACGATCATTGTTCTGGCAGGGCTGGCGATTTTCCTGTTTTTTGTATACTTTTCAGGCGTTAATTCAAACACCCGGGCATCCTTTGCCGACGTCATGACCGGCGAAGCGCACCGCCCATTCGTCACTCGGGTGCTGGTGCCCTGGCTGACGCGCGGAATCGCTGCCATGATGCCGGAATTCATCCATGGGGGGGCTGAGTCATTATTAGGGTCGGGCGGACCGATCGGTACTCTACTGACAGAGTATGGTTCACCGCCGGGATTTGCACTGGAAGCCATTATCAGCCTGGGGCTGCAATTGCTCAGCGTGCTGGGGTTCGCGTTTGCCTTTCGCGGGTTATTCAACAACGTTTACAAAGTCCAGCCATTGGTCAGCAATTTAATGACGTTGGTCGCGCTGCTCGGGCTGACGCCGATGTTGTTTTTTGGCTATATCTACGACCTCCCCAACCTGTTTTTGACCACTCTGGCGCTGTTCTGTATTGCCGCCCAGCGGAAAACCGCCTACTGGGCGGTATTTACCCTGGCTGTCTTTAACAAAGAGACGGCCGTAGTGCTGGTGGTCCCGGCTGTGCTGCTGTTCTGGGATTTTCCCCGCCCGTCACTACGCAAGATCATTATCGGCGCAGCTGCTCAAGTTGGTATATTTTTGGCGATTCGCATCCCGCTCGGGTTGCTGTTTCGAAACAATCCGGGCGAGGCTTTCGAAAATCACCTGCTTGATCATATCGACATGTTCATGGATTATCCGGTGCTAGGCGTTATCAGCATATTCGTGGCAATCGGGATGCTGCTGCTGGTCTTTGGCAGCTGGCAAAAAAAGCCGGCAGTTGCTGTGTTGGGTGCGCTGCCGGGATTACTGTTTGTAGTACTTTTTTTGCTTAGCGGGATTGCGTTTGAAATTCGCATATTCTACGAGGTGTATGCGGCAGGGTTCCTGTGCATTCTCTACTCGCTGCTCGCACGAAAAGCGCCGTTGGAATCGCAACTACCCAGCATGCAGCAATGGATGGACAGCCTGGCGGCGCTGTTGGGCAGGCAAGCCAGATCCAGCGCTGAATAGCCGGATTTACTTGCTCAGCAGATAAGCCAGAATCCACTGGGTAGTAGCGGTGAGCGCGTCGGTGTGGGTGCGCTCATAATTGTGCGAGGCGTCCACCCCCGGACCGATCAAGGCTACCTTCAGGTCAGCGCCGGTACGCAGCAAAGCGCCGCCGTCCGAACCGTAGTATGGGTAAATGTCCACTTTATAGGGGATTTTCTGGGCATCTGCCAGTTTG
>DATBWK010000185.1:0-13758 GCA_036514835.1 Bellilinea sp. | reverse complement strand
ACCAACACGCCGACCAACACACCGACCAACACACCGACCAACACCCCTACCAATACCCCTACCAATACCCCGACCAACACGCCAACGAACACACCTACCAACACCCCAACCAACACCCCAACCAACACCCCAACAAATACGCCGACCAACACGCCAACCAACACACCCACCGATATTCCGGCTACGGATGTCCCCACCGCAACTCCAACCAATACTCCGACCGATACGGCTACTCCTACCGAAACTCCCACCAACACGCCCGAGGTGCCTACCGCCACTCCAACCAATACGCCCACCACACCTCCTGAAGAACCAACCGCAACTCCCACCAACACT
The DNA here is from genome assembly GCA_036514835.1 of Bellilinea sp. Lineage (GTDB taxonomy): Bacteria > Chloroflexota > Anaerolineae > Anaerolineales > Anaerolineaceae > Bellilinea. The sequence goes on along the minus strand of DATBWK010000185.1, from coordinate 13,422 downwards.
CCGGTGACCCCGGTGGTATCCGAGACCGTTGATCCTGGCACATCGACCCCAGTCCCAACACTGCCTCCGCCTCCTCCGCCGCAGGACACTCCGACCGTCCTTATCCCGGTGACTGGCGCTGATTTCTCGATGCCGGCTCCCCTAGCGAACCTGCAAACGGTTTTCGGAAAACTTGGACTGGCGCTGCTCGGCATCGGCCTGGTACTGCAAGGTCTCTCTAAGAAACTGGAAGATTAATCGCAAAATAATCTACCTTGAACTTCCCTCCTGGGGGCAACCTGGAGGGAAGTTCGGCTTTAAAGCAGGGAGAAAAATAAAATGATTTTCCTGCCGAATTCCGCCGAATATCATTATTGACAATTAATGGGTTGCCGCTATAATAACAATGTTGACATTAATAATCTTAATTATCTAAATTGGCAGCGATGATCTATATACCGCAATATGGTTGCTTGTTCCGATTCATGGTGGACAGGTATATAGGGAGCGAGTAGCGAAACCGGCCTATTGGCTGGTTTTTTTATTTCGGCATGGCTCCAAAACGAGAGCGGCGGTGTTCCAGATGCTTAAAATCAGCTGTTCTCATTCTCAAGCGGACAATCCGTGCTTGGGGAAGCCAGAGTTGAAACCTGGTCTGCAGGGATGTTATGCGACCTGTGCACTGTCAAACTTCTGGGAGTCTGATTGCATACCAATACCTGCCCAATTGTTAATGTAAGCGTTCAGAATCCATTGTAAATTCGATAGTTTGCGCCTTTTTATGTCCGAATGACCAGGAGGAAGCATGAACAAACACACTGTGCCATTTAATAAAGTGCTTCGTGCAGCGAGCCGTTTAATGTACATCACAGGTGTGGCTTTTTTACTCGCATCGCTGGTGCTGAATTTCATCCCGGCCAATCCCGTCAGCGCTGCGTTGACCGCCATATGGACCACCCGGACAACCTGCCAAGTACCGGATCCGCAAAACGAGAATCACTACGTGACTGGTGAGACCGTCTATTTACGCGGGACCACCACTGATCCGTTTACCGATTTTAAATGGACAATAAAGGGTAATTCAGGGGGAGCTAGCGCTGATCCAAAAATTATCGTCGCGGGATGGAATATTGGTACTGGCACGGTCATAAAATCCGATGCCCAAGGTAATTTTTGTTTTGCAGCCTACGTCATTCCTAACGGAGATTGGGGTACATATACCTATCAAGTTTTCCAGGTAACCAAACCTTCCAACTCTAAAAAAGATAGTTATCGGGTGATTGAAATTCCTCCTACCCCCACCTCTACCAGCACCGCAACGAACACACCCACCAATACGCCTACCAACACGCTTATTGTGCCGACGAACACACCCACGAACACCCCAACCAACACGCCTGTGGCGCCAACCAATACGCCAACCAATACACCGACGAACACACCTGTCGTGCCGACCAACACACCCACCAACACACCAACCAACACGCCTGTCGTGCCAACGAACACTCCGACCAATACACCGACGAACACGCCTGTCGTGTCGACGAACACACCCACCAATACGCCCACCAACACGCCTGTCGTGCCAACGAACACTCCCACAAACACGCCCACCAACACACCTCAGGTGCCAACCAATACTCCCACTGACACACCAACAGTCACCCCAACGGAAACGCCTGCAAGCCTGGGAGGTTTGGGGCTGGCAGGAGTTGGTGATAGTGGCGCAATTTCAACATCGACCCCGCCGCCCGCGCCAGATGAAAACACGTCTGAAGCCCTCGTATCGGTGTCGGATCCTGAGGAGTCCCCGCCGGTTCCGTCGGGGAATCAGTCTTCAACCTTTGGAAAGGTTGGCCTGACTCTCTTAGCCATCGGTATGGTACTGCCGGGTCTCTCCCGTAAAATCGAAGAATAACCAACCATCCTAATAAATATTTCCCCCCTTGGGTCGACCAAGGGGGGAAATATTTAAGGTTTACGGCGATACCGCGGCCAATTAGCGAGGGCCGAGATATTACAACGGGCATATATCGGCCATGATTTCTTTTGAATTTCTGTTTTCATGGAAATCTGTATGACGAAAGGGTATCATTTGATCGGATTTCTTGGAAATTCTTAGCAATTTATAAATTTTTTTTTGTTGACTAATAGTTGATCGCCACTATAATATATTTAACGTCATTAATAACGGCATCGGAATTATTGATCATGCGGTGTAGATCTATGTGCCAGTATTTGGTCGCTTTTCCCTGAAATGTGGGACTGGTACATAGGGAGCCAATAGCGAAACCGGCTTTTGCGCCGGTTTTTTGTTTAATGCCACCGATATTCAAATATGAGGTGATGACCAATAAACCTGGAGTTTGCCGCAGTCAATTTCTGGAGGTTAATAGGATGTGTGGAGTAAATTGCGAACTCAATCCGAAGCACAAACAATAACCGTCCATGTACCTTTAGGTTTTTTCTGTTAGGGTGGAGACCTTTTAATTTTCACTCAGTTAACTTCTTCAGGTCTGGTTTTCTAATGTAATCTTCTATTTTGTTTTTCGTCCTTTTATAAATTGGACAAGGAGTAATTCATGAACACTCCTGATCAAATTGTCAACCAGACACTTCGGAACCTGAGCCGCATCGCTTATATCACCGGAATTGCATTTCTAATCATCTCGCTGACGTTGAACTTCATTCCAGCTAAAACAGTAAACGCAACCTCTGGCTCAATTTGGACAACACGCAGCACCTGCATTCCCCCTGCACCCCAGGACGAGAATCATTACACCTGGGGCGAAGAGGTGTTTATTCGTGGATCAAACTTTGATCCAGACACAGTTTACCATTGGGGGATCACCGGCCAACCAGGGGATGCCAGCGCTGATCCAGGGATCATCGTCGCTGCCTGGTACATGGCTCCCGGCACGATCATTACCTCCGATGAGGACGGATGTTTTTGCTTTAAGGCTTATACAATTGCCTCGGACGACTCGGGCGAGTACAGCGTGGATGTGTTTGAGGTTGGTGGAACCAATGCCAAGAATGACAACTATCATGTTGATCCAGCTCCAACCGCCACCCCCACCAATACCGCTACCAACACACCGACTAATACTGAGATCCCGGCATCGGATACCACAACCAATACTCCGACTTCTACTCCGACCAATACCCCTACCAACACGCCTACCAGTACGCCGACGGACACTCCGACCAATACCCCCACCAACTCACCAACTAATACTCCGACCAACACCGGAGCTCCGGCGATAGACACGACCAACACGCCTGAAGAGCCCGCCAACACGCTTGTAACACCGGCCATTGCTAACCTGGTTGACCTAGGTACAGCGACGCTGATCCCGACATTGCCTCAACCTGCGCAACCGGGAAATCCTCCCGCGGAGCTGATCCCGATCACGGGCACTGACCAATCCATGCCGGCTCCGCTGGCAAATCTGCAGGGAGCTTTCGGCAGACTTGGCCTGGCACTGCTCGGCATCGGCCTGGTGCTGCAAGGTCTCTCCAAGAAACTGGAAGATTAATCGCCAAAATGATCCACCTTGAACTTCCCTCCTGGGGGCAACTCGGAGGGAAGTACTTTTTTAACCTGATTCCAGTTCATCCGAAAAATCGCCCGGGTCGGCAATGGTGGCACAGGCGTAAATTCTGTGTTAAAATATCCCAACTTTGGGGCATGGTGCAATGGCAGCACACCAGACTTTGGATCTGTGGATCTTGGTTCGAGTCCAGGTGCCCCAGCCTGTAAACAACACATGAACGCCGATACACTAATCTCTGATCAACCCGATGACCCTGCGCATTGTTGCGGTCAATTTGGTTGTATCCCGCCAGCTAAAAATTACGTAATAACTGATCATACTTGCCGGAGCGGTCTATGTACGAACCGCTAAATGCCGTCATCCTGGCAGCCGGATTTGGCAAACGCATGCAATCCAGCCTGCCCAAGGTGTTGCATCCGCTGGCGGGCGTTCCCATGCTCGAACACAGCTTGCGGGCTGCAGCTGGCGTGACCAGTGAGCTGCCGGTGGTGGTCATCGGACACGGCGCCGAGCAGGTGCGACAGACGATAGGTGAAAAAGCCCGCTTTGTATTGCAGGAACAGCAGCTCGGCACCGCCCACGCGCTGCAAATGGCGGAACCGCAGTTGGCGGGTCAACCGGGATTGGTTTTGGTCACTACTGGCGATATGCCCTTATTAACCAGCGCCACCTTCCTGCGATTGATCGATATCCAGCGAAACAGCTCCGGGCCATTCAGCATGTTGAGCGTGGTGCTGCCGGATCCGCATGGTTTTGGCCGGGTAGTACGCGGTTCAAACGGGGCTGTCAACGCAATCGTTGAGGAAGCCCAGGCGACTCCTGAAATTCTGGCTATCCGAGAGTTGAATGCCAGCGTATACTGTTTCGATAATGCCTGGTTGTGGGATGCGTTGCGGCGCATAAAATTGTCGCCAAAAGGCGAATATTACCTGACGGATGTGGTCAGTGTGGCGGTGGAAGAGGAGTTGCAAGTTCAGGCCTTAATCGCGGATGACCCGCAGGAAGCATTGGGAATCAATACCCGCGAGCACCTGGCAGAGGCTGCCGCGGTGCTGCGAAAGCGTATCAATTCCCGCTGGATGCTGGAAGGCGTCAGCATGGTCGACCCGGCCAGCACCTATATCGATGTGGACGTCAGCCTTGGGCGCGAGACGCTGCTGTTGCCAGGTACATCCCTGCAGGGCAAAACAGTGATCGGCGACGGTTGTAATATTGGACCGGATGTTAAAATAGTAAATAGCACACTCGGAGCAGGCTGTCAGGTATTGTATTCCGTGGTGGAAGAAAGCCAGCTGCCCGATGGCGCGCTGGTTGGACCGTTTACCCACCTGCGCAACGGTCAGGTTGTTCCGTCTCAATTGGTGAAGTGAGGAAAGTTTGGACGTTCGTGTCCTTTGGATCATTATCGCGATAATCTTTGGCCTTGATCTGTTAACCGCAGCAATCCGAGTTAGCCTGGGGAGTGCCCGTCTGACGCAGTTGATTACCTATGGCGCGCAAAACGACCAACACAGCCTGGAGCCCACCATGGCGATCATGGAAAAGGTCAGTCTGCGTGTAGCGCTGCGGTTTTTGATCATCGTATGGCATGTTTTGCTGGCGGCACTGGTTTATCAGCTGCTAATGACCAGTATCCCGGGGATTTCGATAGGCGTTGCCCTGCTGGTGGTGTTCCTGACTGCCTTGCTGGTGATGGCCTTTGAATTTGGCGTGGAAGGCGGAGTTCGCAAGAACCCCGAAGCCTGGCTGGTGCGCCTGACGCCCCTGGCGCGCGGGATTAACTTTATTTTGCGGCCGTTTACTGCCATGTATTTGGCCCTGCTGGGTGATTCCGCGCCGGTGGAGCGTACCCCTGGCTCGGTGACCGATGATGAGTTAAAAACCTGGGTGGAAGTGGGCGAGTCAGCCGGCGGTCTGGAAAAGGGCGAGCGCCAGATGATTTACTCGATCTTCCATTTTGGCGACACGCTGTGCCGTGAAATCATGGTGCCGCGCATCGACATCCTGGCGCTTGAGGCCGACTCCGGTGTGACCGAATCGATCCAGGCCCTGACTCTTTCCGGACATTCGCGTGTGCCGGTATATGACGACACCATCGACAATGTGGTAGGGCTGCTATATGCCAAGGATTTGCTGCGCACCCAGCTGGATGAAACACCGCCGGAGAGCATCCGTCCGTTTTTACGGCCGGCCTACTTTGTGCCCGAATCCAAGAAAGTGGATGAGCTGCTGCGTGAAATGCAGGCCCGCAGCATCCACATGGCGATTGTGGTGGATGAGTACGGCGGCATGGCTGGTCTGGTCACCATGGAAGATATTGTCGAGGAGATTGTCGGTGAGATCCGCGACGAATACGATCAGGGCGAGGAGTACCTCTACCAACGCGTTTCGGATGATGAATTTCTGCTGAATGGCCGAATCGGGCTGGACGATTTCAATGAAATCCTGGGCACCGACCTGGTCACCGAGTTGGCAGACACGCTGGGCGGTTATATCTACGGCACCATCGGCCGTGTACCGACCGGCGGCGAGCATATGCGGGTTGAGGATTGGGATTTAATGGTAGAACAGGTCAGCGGACGGCGCATTCGCAAGGTGCGGGCGCACCGTCAGCCGCTGCTGGTCAAAGAGGATAATAGCAATGAACCTAACTCCTGAGCAGCGCCAAAGCCTGGTTTCAGCTGCGATTGAGGCGCGCCACCTGGCGTACGCGCCGTATTCCAATTACAAAGTCGGCGCAGCGGTGTTGAGCACTTCCGGACGGGTGTTTAGCGGCGCCAATGTGGAAAACGCGGCATACCCGACCAGCATGTGCGCTGAGCGCGTGGCGATTTTCAAGGCGGTTTCGGAGGGGGAAAAGGAATTTGAAGCCATCGCGGTGGTGACGTCGAACGCCGGTATGTCCTGCGGCGGCTGCCGCCAGGTTATGGCTGAGTTTGGTCTGGACACACTGGTGATCATTGCGGATGATCAGGGCCAGATTGCGCGCGAATTGACCGTGCGCGACCTGCTTCCGGGTGCCTTTACACCGAAAGACCTGCCAAGAGCCTAAGAATAGACCCTCACCACTGAGGACACGGCCACTGTAGTAGTTGTTTTTATTGATAAATCTCGGGCTATAATTCAATTCATGGCCAAACAGGAACGCAATATCCGCGTGGAGGCGGTGGTTTTACGTCACAGCGATTGGGGCGAGGCCGACCGCTTGCTGGGGTTATACACCCGTGAAGCGGGCAAATTGCGGGCCATCGTCAAAGGCGCCCGCAAGCTGCGCTCGCGCAAAGCCGGCCATTTGGAACCGTTCACCCGTGTGCAGCTCATGTTGGCGCGCGGCCGCGACCTGTGGATTGTTACCCAGGTGGAAACGGTCGACGCTTACATGCCGCTGCGCGAAGACCTGCAGCGTATTGCACAGGCCAGCTACATCATCGAACTGTTGGACCGTTTCACCTACGAGGAAGGCCAAAACCGGCAGGTTTACGGCTTGCTGGTGGATACTCTGGCGCGTTTAGCCCTGGCGGACGATTTCTTCCTGGCAGCCCGCTACTATGAACTGCAATTACTCGATCTGCTGGGGTTCCGGCCGGAACTGGTCAACTGCGTCAATTGCGGGGAAATCATCCAGCCGCGCGACCAGTTTTACTCAGCTCTACTGGGCGGCGTGATGTGCCCCAACTGCGGTCCGCGCGAGATATCGGCCCGGCCCATCTCCATGCCGGCATTGAAGTATTTACGCCATATTCAGCGCAGCAGCTTCAACGAGGCTTCCCGTGCACAGGTCCCGGCCGATGTGCGTCAGGAGATGGAGGCGGTCATCCAGTACTTTTTAACTTTTCACCTTGAGCGCGGCTTGAATTCGCCGGCATTTATTCGTGAAGTGCGCCGCCTGGGAACCAGTCAACTCTGAACCCGGCATCTAAAAGTATCCGCCCGGATGGATCGATAGAAAGGGGTGAACCATGATCGTCAAAGTTGGCACTTTCAACCTGAACAACCTTTTTTCGCGCTTTAATTTCAAAGGGCGCATCGAAGCGGTTTTAGCGGACGATACCACGGTGACCGTCACCTATTCCTTCGATGATCCGGCTGAATACAGCATTCGGACCTTTATGGGGCGCCTGGTGGTTGAAAAGGATCCTTCCCGCCGTCTGAAGGTTGCCAATCGCATCAAAGACATGGATTTGGACGTGTTGGCTCTGCAAGAAGTGGAAGACCTTTCCACACTGGAGCATTTCAATCGCACGGATCTGGCGGGTATGTACCCCTACCAGATATTAATCGAGGGGAATGACCCGCGCCTGATCGATGTCGGGCTGCTTTCAAAGCTGCCCCTGGGTGCGGTGTCCTCCTGGCGCTTCGCCACCCACAAAGCTGAACCGGATTCGCATATTTTCAGCCGCGATCTGCTGGAGGTGGATGTTTTGGACGCCAAACGCAAAAAACGCCTGTTCACGGTGTACAACACGCACCTGAAGAGTCAGTACCTGGCGCCGCAAGAAAATCCGGTCACCGGCAAGGAACGCGCCGACCTGATCCGCACCCGCCAATCCGAAACCGCCGCGAACATCATTATTGCCCGTACCCGGCCCAATTCGCCCTTCCTGCTGCTGGGCGATATGAACGATGTGCCGATCGCCACACCTCTGGCAGCCATCGCTCAAAACCCCGACCTGCCGCTGGTCAACGGGCTGGCCAACCCGCAGGAGACACAGCCGGCCCCGCATGATGCATTCCCGCCAGCCAGTTCCGCCTGGACTCACCGCTTTAAAGAGTCTGGTCAACCGGCGCGCTATGACCTATTCGATCAAATCTGGTTGAGCCCAACACTGGCAGCACGCCAGACTGCCGCCTGGATCAAACGGCGCTCTAATTTGACCGGCGAGGGCAGCGACCACGATCCGGCCTGGGTGGAAGTAGATGTGTAAAGATTAAACTTTCTTATCGGCGTACTTGACAGCCAGATCCTGCGGACGTATGGTTATCCCGGAGAAGGATTGAAAATCCAGATGATCGGCTGCCAGGTTTAAATTGGCTTTTAATCGCCAAAACATGCCCAGGTAACTATCGGTAATGCGCTCACCCCAATTCAACCGAAGTCCGGCTGCCGCGGAACGAATGGATTCGGCATCCGGCCCTTCAATCTCGCAGAAAACTCCGTAGGGCAGCTCGTCCAATACGATTTCCAGGTCTTCCAACTGATAAGTAGTGCGCCATTTTTCGTACATTACCGCCACCTGGTATCCCAGCGCCTCTATAATGCGTTGGGCGGCAGCAAAATCGCTGACATCCGTTTCGATTTCCTGGCGCACATTAACGGTCTGCCCTGCCGCTGACGGGCCTTTGTAGGTCAGTACCGAGCGGACGTCCTCCCGCAGCCGCAGAACCCTTTTGTCAGCGGTCAAACTGCCGTCCGGCAGGTCAAAGCGCAGGTTGACCTCGTGCACCCGCGGCTGCACCAAAATTCCGCCGGCTTTGATGATCCTTTGCTCCAGGGCGGGCAGGTTGGCCAGATAAAATTTAACTTCTATTTCTTGATCGGTTTGATTCATTGAAAATGATCTTTTCCCCGGCGCAGGGCGTAAAAAGTGCCGGCTAGAATAATTCCACTGGCGCCAACAAGAAAAGGCGCGTTCGAGAGCGCAGTGGGTGAATTGGCGATCCAAAGACGGTCAACCCATAACCAGATGATCCAGACCGCCAGCACCACCAGCGCCAGGCGCGGTGCAAACCGCGTGCGCCGCCAGACTGCTACACCGGCTGCCAGCGCGCCCAACCCGATCAATAAACCGGTGACAGCCAGGTACAGCGGTCCTGGTTGAATCCCAGCCTGCGCCAACGAATTCCAGCGGGCGATGGACTGCCCCAGCCGCAGCCAGCCGCTGAGCGACAGGATCAACAGGCCGTAAGCAATGAGTTTGAGCCACCAGGGTCGGGGGCGGGCTAGAGCGGGCTCTGCGGTCAACGGAATGTGATCTCCCAAAGGTGAACGTGAGCGGGTTCGCTGTCTCGTACGTTGAGGATTTCCAACTGGATCATCCGGACCTCACGCGCTCCCAAAAAATCCAGATCAACCGTCCGCGGTACGGGATTCTCGCCAACTTCAACGCTGAAGCTGCGCGGCACGCTTTCGCCTTCAATGGTGACGAGAGCTGAAACGCTTGTCGCCACACCCCCGATCCGCAATCGCAAGCCGTTCAGCTTGAGCGGCTGGTTATAGCTGAGGTTGATCTTAAATGGATTGGCTTCGTAGGTGCGAACCAATGTGCCGGGGTCGCCATCGAAGACCGCCTTGATCTCACCCATGTCCAACTGGGAGAAACTCACTGCCGCAGTGATCCCATCCGGAAGATGTATTGTATCCTCTTTCAAAACGCGGCGCTGAACCCGTTCCTGTTCGAAAAGGGCCGGGGCATTCTCGAGATAGGTCAGCCGGGAGAAAAAGAACCCTGGCTCTCCGTTGGGATAGGCGACGGTTTTTTCGATTTCGACTGCCTTGAATTTGCCGCTCTGATGCACCTGTTCCAGTTCTTCGGGCAGCAGGATGAAAATGTCATCCGGTCCGATGGGTATGAATTGCGCCAGGTGACCTTCCACTGAGCCCAGGCGAAACGGCAGCGGGTCGTCGAAGAAGAAGCGGGCAATCACATCGGTCCCGTTCGCCCAGGAGGGCGAAAGCAGAATCTGCGCAGAGGGGTGTTCATCCAGGTAGGTGCGCACCGCCGTGAACAGCGTATCGCCGCCGTACTGCATGCCGCCCAGGCCATAATCGTCGAACCAGGTCGGACCGTTGACCAGCGCATCGCGCAGTATGAAAATCCCGGCCAGGCTCATCAGCGCAAAGATCAGCAGTGAAATGCCGAGGACAGCGCGTTCCCGCTGTTTCGGCTGCCGTAGCCGGTCTGCCGGCCAGGTTATGGCTGTAGAAAAGCCAATCCCGCCCAACAGCGCTGCCGGAATGACCATAAACAGCAGCCGGGTGACTCCCGGTCCAACCAACGCTGCACCGGCGGGTGCGGACAGCAAAGCTGCCACAACCATGCGATATTCCCACTTGCCAATTCGGACCAGCGTCAGCCCAAAACCAAGCAGCACGAATGGCAGCGCTGGCAGCCACAGGTAGCTATAACCCTTCATCACATGACGCACCAGCCCTTCGGGGGTCGGATCGAACCAAAATACCGGGTTCAAACCGCGTAGATATTCCTGACCGAAGCGTGCCAGTTTCTGCGGCAGGGTTAAATCCTGAATCCAATACGAATCCAGAATTTCGAGGTGGCGCAGGGTTTCACCGGGGTGGTTGACCTGGAAACGCAGCCAGGGAATTGCCAGCACCAGGGCCAGCGCAAAACCGCGCAGCACGATTTTCCGCTGCTGCCAGTGATAGCGTAGGTCTGAGAACAGCAGCAGCAGGGCAGTCAATCCAACAACGACTTGCCCGGGGCTGTAGCTGTAAAAGGTCAGCGCGGCAAAAGCCACGGCGGCATAAAGATATCCGGTCTTGCCGCGGCGGTACATTCCGTAGCTGTAAAGGAAGGCTGCGTAAAAACTAACTGCCAGCACGGTTTCGAAGGCGGTGCGGGAATGTAAAAACCAGACCGGAGTCACGGTTAATAGCAGCGCGCCAGCCCAGGCAGTACGGCTGCCGAAAATATTTTTCAACGTCATGCCAACGCCCAGCACCGCCAGCAGCGAAAACAGCACCGAAACGGCGCGGGTGACAAAGATACTTTTTCCGAACAACCAGGTTGGGAGCACCTGCAAGTAAACCGACAGGCTCAGGTTGTACTGCCCGCCATTCTTGAAATAGGTCGGCAGAAGTTCATTTTCCAGCCCGCGAAAATCATTGTGCAGCAGGTCGCTGGCGGTGACAGTCTGAATGGCTTCATCGGTGAAGAAGAAAATGGGAAAGGATGCCAGACCGATGAGGCGGGATGCCAGGTAAAGCAGCAGGGCAGCCGTCAGCAACCAAACCGGCCAACCAACAGTATTCAAGGAGAAGGGTGGGCGGGGGCTGATCGTTAGAACCGGTGTTGGAATTTCACCCGCAGGATTTTCCAGCATGATTACGCGCTGCTCGATGGGTGTGCCATCTGGCGCATGCGTATTCAGCGTGACGTGCAAGCGGGTACCAGGCGCCAGCTCCAGGTTAATGTGAAGCTGCGACTCTTTGGAATCGCCTTCGGGTGGTTCGCCTGACTGCTGGTCCGATTCCTCGCCGTCCATTCTGGATGACCCTTCCTCACGAGGGATTATAGCATGCAGCCGGCTCCGGGCTTTCAGTTTCAGTACTTAAGTAGAAGATTGAGATCCGTTGACACCTTCACAAAGTCATATATACTGACATTACCTGTGCACGCTGGGTGAATGACCAGGCGGGAAGTGCAATGAAAAGAAAGTTAAAAATCCACGATAAAGCCTGGAATTTTCTTACCGTCCTGGTTCTGGCCGGTATTTTGGGGTTAACCAGCGCTTTTGCCATCATATTTGTCAACCCTACGACGCCTATGAATCCGTTCCCGCCGTTGCAGTTGCCCGGGCAACTGGCGCTGCCCACGAAAACCACGGTCCTGTTGGCGCTGCCGCCCACCTGGACAATAACGCCGCTTCCGCCGACCTTCACCCCGACCATCACGCCTTCAATGACGGCCAGCGCCACGCTCGAGCCGACATCTACACCCACGCTGACCGATACCATTACGATCACCCCGACCATTCGCATCATACGGCGCACCTCCACGCGCACCCCAACGCGCACCGTCACGGTTACCCCGCCCACCCTGGAAACCACCATCGCGCCAACTGCCACAGCTACCGACACGCCTTCCCCCACAGACACACCTGCAGATACCCCAACCAACACGTTTACCCCCACCCCTGAAACCCCAACTCCAACACCCGTACCAGAGACCCCGTAGTTGCCTTAGATGGCGAAGTATTTGCGCCTGCGAATGGCTGAAAGCAGGCTAAATTATGGTACGATTAACCGTCTTGGCGGGAAGCCGCCGGGCGTTTTTGAATAAAATTCCTTCCCACGGATAAAGACCCGATGAGCGATTCAATTGACCGCGAAACGTTCGATCACCTGGTCGGTCTGGCTGCGCTGGAACTCGACCAGCAGCAAGCCGATTACCTGCTGCGCGAACTGAATAACCAGCTAAAAGCCATCCGCGAATTGGCTGCCATCCCGCTGGATGAAAGCGTCCCTGCCAGCCTGCATGGGGTGGACTTTACCATCGCTGAAAGCCCGGCGCTGCGCGAAGATATCTGGCTGCCGCACCAGGATCCGGGCGAGATCATCGCCCAGGCGCCGAATACGCGCGAAGGCTACATTGTTGTTCCCGACATCCCTCATACCACGCTGGAATAAACCCTTATGGAATTATGTGATCTTCCTGCTTTTGAACTGAGCCTGCTGCTACGTCAAAAACAAATATCGGCTGAGGAAATCACCCGCGCCTGCCTGAACCGCGTTGATCAGGTTGACGGGCGATCGGGCGCGCTGGACTCCGGCGAATTAACCGCCGAAGACGAGCAGAAGGTGCATGCGTTTATCACTGTCACCCGCGAACGTGCCCTAAACCAGGCCCGCGTGGTGGATAAAAAATTAGCCGATGGCGAAGACCCGGGCTTGCTGGCTGGCATTCCGTTTACATCCAAAGACATCTTCTGCGTCCGCGGCACGCCGTCCACGGCTGCCTCACGCATCCTGGCTAATTACACCGCTCCCTACACCGCCACGCCTGTAGCCCGCATGGAAGAAGCCGGCGCGGTGATGATTGGCAAGGTCAACCTGGACGAGTTCACGTACGGCTCATCCAACGAATCATCCGCCTTCCAACCCTCCCCGCGCAACCCGTGGAATCCGGCGCATGTGCCCGGCGGCTCG
>DATBWK010000184.1:0-6939 GCA_036514835.1 Bellilinea sp. | reverse complement strand
AGCGGATCTGCCACCACCCAATCCAGTTTACACCAGCCGGGATTATTGGAAACATTCTCCCAAGTGATCTCGGCGCTAGTTCCATCTGTCAACATGCCGCTAATTTTCCCTGCGCGAATGGTTTGAGGGGTCCATGCAACGGGAGCTCCGGCATTCTGGTGACCACTTTCAGTGATAATCGCATAAGGGTATGACCCAAATTTGACCTCGATGAGTTGATGTGTAGGACCTTTTTCTGAAGAGAGTGCTTTTTCGCGCATTATTCGTGCCAGGATAGCGCAGGCAGCATCCCGTGTAGGTGCCACGATATTGACACGCTCGAAGAAGTCGGCGTCGCCGGGGTAGGTTTGGATACGTGACTGCGCCGCTGAACCAGAAAGAGCCAGGGCAGTTTCCACCACGCCGGGCTCGTCGCTAAATTCGACCAGCTTGCCAATTTTGCGAAAGTACGCCAGACGTTCCGGCGCGAAATCCAACATGGTAATTCGGTGGCCGAAGATTCCTTCACGGATATCGACTACCACGTCCACTTCACTTTTTGCTGTTGCGATGGCCGCGAGCCATTGGGTGGCTTCGTTTTCATTCATTTCCACCCCCAACCGCCGGGCGGATTCAACGATGCGGGTCATCTCTTCGGACGGGTTACTTGATTGGGAATCCAATGCTCACCTCCAGATTGAGAAAGGGTATGTTCGCCGGATTATTCCGGTATGTTCATTTTTTCAAATTCAGTCAGGATGCCTTCAAAAATTACAGCCTGGTCCACAGCATCGTCCAGCGCATTGTGGCTGAGAACTTTGGCATTATTGTAGAGGCGGTGCAGATAATCACCAGAGGTTTCGCGCCAGGGCTTACCCGAAAGCCCCATATAAACCGCTTTGATATCGATGGCGCTGTGACCAAAAGGGTTTTGCCCCAGATAGCGGATGAAATACTCGTTGACAAAGGCCCAATCAAAAGGAGCATTGAAAGCCACAAATAATGGCTGCGCATCAGGCGGGAGGACAGCTTTTAACCACGCTTCAAACTTGACCAGTGCCTCTCGCGGTGGCAGGCCGTTTTGCTCCAACTGCGCCAGGTCGAGCCTGTGGATAGCCATGGCTTGCGGATCATTCAGGGTTTTATCCGGCTGCAACTCGGCATAGAAGGTTTGGCGCGGTTCGCCCAGCGTGCACGCACCAATCGAAAGCAGAGCATACAATCCAGGAACAGATCCAGTTGATTCAATGTCGACACTGATATAGGATTTTTTATCATCTAATAGTGAACTCATGAGGCAATTTTATCGTGAAAACCCGCCCGGTGGTATTGTCTGCCGGATATCATATGTATACCTTTACCAGTTATTGACTGATTTTGTATATGATTTATCCATAAAGGTATAATTTACGAATTGCGCTAGAGAAAATTGGAGGAATCCCATGGAAAATAATTATTTCAAAAAATGGCTGTTGACCCTTTTACCGGAAATTTTCGGCGCAACGGAATTAGAGTATGGCTATATCCTCGACAATGGGCGCGCAGGCATTCTTGGCACCATCGACACGCTGGATGCAGCGGCGGCTTCGAAGGCGCCCAAACCAGGAGCCGAGACGATCGCCTCGCACAGCGGGCACACCCTGTACCTGATGGAGTTGTTTTCTGCCTACTCCAATGGTGAAACGCCGCAGGCCGACTGGCCCGGGAGTTGGAAAAACCAAAGCGTCGATCCAGCCTCCTGGAGCGAACTGCGCACAAAACTGCGGGCGAGGTATGAGGAAATCCTGGACTTTGTTAGCAAGCGCGAGGAATGGAACGAGGATGTAACAGCTTCCAGCATGATCCTGCTGGGGCATTGCGCCTATCACCTCGGCGAGATCAAGCAGTTGTATTCGTCCACCGCGCAATAGCGGACGGGCAAGCGAAAAGGGCGGGCAATGACGCGATACTTTGCATTCCTGCGGGCGATCAATGTCGGCGGGCATACGGTCAAGATGGAAGCTTTAAGACGGAATTTCGAAGAATTAGGTTTTGCTGGGGTCGAGACCTTCATCGCCAGCGGCAACGTCATCTTCGAAACCGGTAATGGTCCTGTAACTGATCTCGAAAACCGAATCGAGGCAGGATTAGCAGAAACACTGGGCTTCAAGCCGGTGGTTTTCCTGCGCACCTTGCCTGAGCTGACCCAAATCGTGGCCTGCCAGCCGTTTCCGGAAGAACAGTTTGCCCGGGCAACCGCTTTCAACGTGGCTTTCCTGAAAGAGCAGCCGAAGGAGGCAGCCATTAGCAGGCTGATGGCGCTGCAAAATGAAATCGATGCGTTCGCCGTGCTGGGACGCGAGATGTTCTGGCTGTGCGAGGTACGGCAGAGCGAATCCAAATTTGCCAACACCGTGCTAGAAAAGGCGCTGGGTCAGCCAGCAACCATGCGTCAGGTCAGTACCATGCAGCGATTGGTCGATAAATACAAAAAATAAAGCCCACCTTGACATAAGTACGCCAATGGCGTACAATCGTTCAACCAGGGCAATCACCCGTGATCATCGTCGAAACCTCTGTTTTCACTCGCCGGGTTCTGAATTTGTTAACTGCGGAAGAATACCGCCAGTTACAACTCGTACTAGTTGAATACCCAGATTCGGGTAAGGTTATTGCAGGCAGCGGGGGCCTAAGAAAAATACGCTGGTCGATGGCTGGATCGGGTAAAAGAGGCGGAGTAAGAGTGATTTACTATTGGGCCGTCCGAAGAAGCATATTATTAATGCTGATGATCTATGCAAAGAATGAAATGGATGATTTGTCACCGGTTCAATTAAGGGTGTTACGCCGATTGGTCGAGGAGGAGTACGATGAATGAAGAATTATTCGCGGAATTAATCGCGAGTGTTAAAGAAGGCGGCGAAATTCTAAAAGGAATCAAAGAACCATCCCGCAGCTTTAAATTTAATGCTTTTGACATTAAACGTATTCGGGATGGCTATAAGCTGACCCAGAAGGAATTCGCTGCCTTGCTCGGCATCAGTGTGCGAACTCTGCGCAATTGGGAACAAGGCCGCAGGATGCCCGAAGGACCGGCAATGGTATTGCTACGGGTTGCAGAAAAACATCCGGAAGCGGTATTGGATACTGTGCGCCCGAGAAATTAACCGAATCAATCAAACCTGGTGATCACCGTGACGCCGTTGGTGCTGAACGAGTCCATGTTCACCAGCGCGTCTAGCGATTCTTCCAGGCTTATGGTGCGCTGCACCAACAACTCGGGGTGCAGCTTGCCAGTGACAATCATATCGATCAGCGCCGGGTAGCGGTAAGCCTGGATGCCGTGGCTTCCCAGGATCTCCAACTCGTTGCCAATCACTTTGTCCATGGGTACAGGCGGGTGGTTTTGCCCGCCCAGCATCAGTCCCACCTGAATATGCTTGCCTCGTTTGCGCAGGTTGGCAACCGAATTGAAGCAGGTGGTCAGGCTGCCCAGAGCGTCCAGCGACACGTGCGCGCCCCCACCAGTGATTTCTTTGACTGCCCCAACCACATCCTGCGTGTCCTTGCCGTTGACCACGGCTTCGGCGCCCAGCAGCTGCGCCAGGGCTAATTTCTCTGGCGATATATCAATGGCAACCACCCGCGCGCCGATGGCGTTGGCGATCATGATGGCAGACAGGCCGACGCCGCCGCAGCCGTGCACCGCCACCCACTGCCCGGCAGAGGTCTTACCCTGGTCGACAATGGCGCGAAAGGAAGTGACAAACCGGCAGCCCAGACTCGCGGCAGTCGAGAATTCGATTGATTCAGGCAGGCGCACCAGGTTGACATCAGCATACTGAATGGCCACATACTCGGCAAAGGAGCCCCAATGGGTAAAGCCGGGCTGAAACTGGTGATCGCATACCTGATGATTGCCAGAGACGCATTGCGGGCAGCTGCCGCAGCCGCACACAAAGGGCAGCGTTACCCGGTCGCCGGCGGAAAAGCGGCGAACATTGCTGCCCACCGCCGTCACGATACCAGCCAATTCATGCCCCGGCACATGCGGCAGGTGAATATCTGAGTCGTGCCCCATCCAGCCATGCCAGTCAGAACGGCACAGGCCGGTCGCCATCACCTGGAGCACCACACCGTCCGGGTCGGGTGTTGGGTCTGGAACCTGTTGAATGCTCAGGGGCTGCTGAAATTGCTCAAAGACGGCTGCACGCATGGAAATACCTCGATAGGATGAAGAATGGTTGCCAATACGGAAAGTCAATTGGCTGTATTAATTTCACGGAAACTGGAAGCGTTTATTGTAATCCAAAAGGCTGAATAAACTCTTGACAAACCCAAATTAATTGTATAGAATCATTTCTATATATATCGTAATGATATCACGGAGATTTACATGACTTCAGAGGAACACCAATACGAACTATTATCCTTCTTCAAAGCGTTGGCAGACGAGAACCGGTTGAAAATCATCGGTATTCTGGCGCAGCAGGCGCACACGGTGGAACAGTTAGCGTCAGCCATTTGCTTATCCATGTCCACCACCTCGCATCACCTGGCACGATTAGCCAAGGTCGGCCTGGTTTCTGCGCGCACGGATGGGCATTATTACATCTACTCGTTGCACACGGATGCGCTCAAGGAGATGTCGCAGCGGCTGCTGCAGGACGAACAAATCCGTCAGCTGTCAGCGCCGATCAGCGAAGACGCCTATGATCAGAAAGTACTGACCAATTTCATTGACAAAGACGGCCGAATAAAGACTTTCCCGGCTCAGGATAAAAAGCTGCAGGCTATTTTACGGCACGTGGTCAAAGCCTTTGAGCCCGGTCAGCGTTACCCAGAAAAACAGGTCAACGAAATCCTGTCGCATTTTAATGAGGACACTGCCTTTCTACGCCGCAGCCTGATCGAATACAAATTGATGGGCCGCCAGGGCGGCGGCGGTGAATATTGGCGCTTCGAAGGAAATTAATTGTGCTATGATGGGGGAATTCTGTTAAAAAGGTTCTCTCATGCTCGCCAAACTAACCAAGCTTTACAACGAATTTCCGCGCAAGTTCTGGGTCGTCGTCGGCGTTTCATTTATCGACCGTGTCGGCGGCACGCTGCTCTTCCCGTTCTTTTCGCTGTACATCACCCAGAAGTTCAATGTCGGCATGACGCAGGCCGGCATGATCCTGGGATTGTTCTCGATTTTCGGCCTGTTTGGCGGCATGATCGGCGGAGCACTAACCGACCGTTTTGGACGGCGAAAAATCATCATCATCGGCCTGGTTTTCAGCGCCGTCAGCACGCTGACCCTGGGGTTGGTCAACCAGTTTGCCACGCTCATCCCGCTGGCAGTTGTGATTGGGCTGCTGTCTCATTTCGCCGGGCCGGCACATGACGCCATGATCGCGGATATCCTACCCGAAAAGCAGCGCAACGAAGGGTTTGGTATTCTGCGGGTAGTGGGCAATATGGCCTGGATCATCGGTCCGACCATTGGCGGGTTTGTTGCCAAGCGGTCCTTTATGGCGTTATTCATCATCGATGCCGTGGTCAGCTGCGTGGTGGCTTTGTTGTTCTTTTTGTTCATGCCGGAAACCAAGCCTGTCCGCGACGAAATTCATCAGAAGGCTGAAAGCATTCTGACCACATTCCGAGGTTATGGCACGGTGCTGCGCGATTCGCCCTACATTGCGTTTTTAGTGGCAGGCATTCTGATGGGCCTGGTGTACCAGCAAATGTACAACTCGCTCTCGGTTTACCTGCGCGACAACCACGGCATCGAACCATCTGGCTACGGCTTACTTTTGACCGTCAGTGCGATCGTTGTGATACTTTTCCAGTTCACCACTACACGGTTGATCAAGCATAAGCCGCCGTTCTTAATGATGGCCCTGGGAACCGGGTTCTACGTCGTCGGGTTCAGCATGTTTGGCTGGGTTTCAACCTATTACCTGTTCGCGCTGGCAATTGTGGTGATCACGATCGGCGAAATGATCGTCGTGCCGACCTCGCAGTCGCTGGCAGCCAACTTTGCGCCTGAGGACATGCGCGGCCGGTACATGGCGGTCTTCGGGCTGCTGTGGATGGTTCCGGCAACCATCGGACCGGGGGCAGCCGGCTATATTTTGGATAACTACAACCCCAACCTGCTGTGGTATATCGGCGGCGTTCTGTGCATGATCTCCGTGCTGGGGTACCTGCTGCTGCATGCCAGACTGAAGTCACAGCCGCGCTTTGCTGCAGCCGAACCTGAACCGACCGTTTAAAATCAACACCGGGGAAGTACACCTTCCCCGGTTTCGTTTTAAAGCTGGCAATATTTGCGTTACAGTTTAAAGACTTGAAATACCCAGACTTTTAAAGGGGGTAACAATCCGGCCAGAATCGCGACGTCCAGCAGGGCACCCATCTTGACGCCTAAAGTGACTGTATTCCACCACGGAACAATAGCCACCAGCGATACAACTGCGCCAATGATGGCAGCGTTGGTCCACCAGGCCTGATTGGTGAGCAATCCCACCCCGGCTGCGATGAAGATGACGGTCGCAGCCAGCCATATCACCCCAAAAATCCGCCCCACAAGGCTGGAAATCGTGCCGCCAGCGCCGAAGATCCACGGATTCTGGTTAAAACCCATCGGCAACGTGGTCCAGAAAGCCGAGACACCGGTGATGTGCCCGATACCGTGGGCGATCAAAACCAGAGCCAGCAACCATTTTAAAAACATTTTTCCCTCCCAAAATTCTTTGTCCTTCTTGATAAAGCTATATACGATAATTGACTCTAAAGTGTTCTGGCAGGGATCGAAGCCAAAGTCTGGCCGTGTTGACCCGGAAAGACTCTCCTTCGCCTGTGTATACCGCGATAATTCGCGTGCGCTCAAACAGGTTCAATCCTATAATTCTGCTATCTTCCGTTTCAATTGGAGTTGCCATGGAAACTACCCGCGCTCAATCCCAGTCTGCCTGGAAATTCACCCTGTTTTTC
>DATBWK010000183.1:0-2150 GCA_036514835.1 Bellilinea sp. | reverse complement strand
CTTTCTGCCTGGCTGATTACCATTCCCGCCACAGCCTTGCTTGCGGCGGGATTATACTGGCTGATCAGCTGCGCCTTCCCGGCGATTATCCGATTATTCTAGAAGGGTTCATATGCAACAATCATCGAAGCATTACGACATCATTTTTGCTGGCAACTACACCAAGGACACTATCATCACCCCGGATGGCACACGCTACGTGGATGGCGGCGGGATGAATTACGCCGCTCATGCCGGAGCGCGCCTGGGAATCAAGGCGGCAGTTGTGACCCGGCTTTCACCGGCGGATGAGCACGTTGTCAATAATATCCGCGCTGACGGGATCGATTGTTATCCGGTGTACTCGCCAGACTCTACCCTGATGACGCTGGAGTATAAAACCTATGACGTTGACCGGCGGAATTTGTATGTCAAAGCCACTGGTGGGACGATCAAGGCGGACCATCTGGACGACCTGACTGCCAAAGCCATTGTCGTCAGCCCCAGCATCCGTGGCGAGGTTGAGCCGGAATTCTTTGAGATGATGCGCAAACGGGAAGGCGTGGTCCTGGCAACCGATGTCCAGGGATTTGTGCGAGTCCTGCGCGGCGAAGCCCTGATTTACGAACCCTGGGAAGACATGGGTCGGGTGTTGAGCAAACTGGATGTCTTGAAATCGGATGCAGTCGAAGCCGAATTTTTGACCGGTGAAACAGATCTCGAAAAAGCTGCGGTATTCTACGCGGCGCTGGGTGCCAAAGAAATCGTTTTGACGCACAGCGCTGGCGTTTTAATTCACGCGGATGGCAAGTTCCACCACTATAAGTTCCATTCACAGTCCATGGCCGGACGCAGCGGGCGGGGTGACACCTGCCTGGGAACCTACGTTACCAAGCGCCTCAGTCTTCCGCCACAGGAAGCCGGACGCTGGGCAGCCGCGGTGACCAGCCTCAAGGTGGAAGTGCCTGGTCCGTTCAACCGGCCTATCAGCGAGGTTGAGGCGTTTATTCACCAGCATTACAATCATGGATCCAACTGAGCAGCGTCAGGCGGAAATCGAAGCCAAACGGGCGCAGCTCGTCAGAGAATATCCGATTCTGTGGGCTAAACTTATCAAGGAATGGCTGGCAGACTCCGATGAAAATCGGGTATGGCTGACCTATGCCGCCAACTATCTATTCCGCACCGGCGGCGTTCGTTGGGCTATTGATCCCTTCACGCTGCGAGCTCGTCTGCCGGCAGCCCCGGCAGTAGATACTGCCCGAGATTTGAGCAGCTTATGGTTTGTGTTGTTGACCCACCGGCACGCTGACCATCTGGATAAAGATGCGCTGCGGTCTTTGCGTCACCTGCCCATCCGCTGGGTGGTTCCGGAATTTATGCTCGCCACGCTGGAAGAAATCGGCATCCCCAAAGCCTATATCCGGGTGCCGCAAGTCTTGCAGGAATTTGAGCTGGATGGAATCAAAATCCTGCCCTTCGAAGGGCTGCATTTCAACCTGGCCCATGACGGCGAGATGCACGGCGTCCCGGAAATGGGCTACCGCATCGAGGTGAATGGTCAACGCTGGCTGTTTCCCGGAGACACGCGGGACTACAACCAGGCTGCCATGCCGGATTTTGGCCGTCTCGATACCGTTTTTGCTCACCTATGGCTTGGACGTCGCGAGGGCGTAACCGACTCGCCGGCGCTGCTGGACCGGTTCTGCAATTTCCATCTGTCGTTTCAACCCGCGCGCATCATCATCACCCACCTGGAAGAGTTAGGCCGTAATGCGCGCAGTTATTGGAATTTGAGCCACGTCAAACTGGTGGCGGAACGCTTCAAGCAGCTCGCACCAAATATACAGGTGGATTATTTACTTACGGGGCAATCGACGGTTTTGGAATGAACTTTGCTAAAGGGAATTTGCATGTGAGGTTCGTCACCTGGTTTGATGTTTTTCCGCCCACTCGTTTGTGGGATAATGCCAATGGGCATTCAGGCCAGCCATGACCGCGGAAAAGACAACCATCTCCCTCCCTAAAATTCAACCGACCACCCAACCGCTGCTGCAGCTTTTTTGGCGGGTGTACGGCTATTTAAGACCTTACTGGAAGCAAACCCTGGGAGCATACGCTTCGCTGCTGGTCATTTTGGGGCTGAATGCGCTTATTCCCCAATTTATCCG
>DATBWK010000182.1:0-3467 GCA_036514835.1 Bellilinea sp. | reverse complement strand
CCCAGGCGGGTATATAATTTTTGCGCCAGACCACTCCAGCCTCACCAAGAGAACCATGACCTTCCAATTCGATACCATCTTCGACCGCCGCAGCAGCGAATCTGTAAAATGGAACCTATTCCCCGCCGATGTCTTGCCGCTGTGGGTGGCGGATATGGATTTTGCCGCCCCTCCTGCTGTGACCGATGCTTTGCTGCGGCGAATCGAGCACCCGGTTTATGGATACGCCACACCTCAAAAGTCGTTGACCGCTGCCATCCAGGCTCATTTACAGAGGCTTTATGATTGGCAAGTCGATACGGAGCATTTTCTGTTTCTGCCGGGAGTGGTGATTTCATTCAACCTGGCGACGCAGGCGCTGGCGCAACCTGGCGGCAGCCTGGTGTTCATGACGCCGGCTTATATGCCGTTTTTCGAGCTGGCTAAAAACGCCGGCATTCAACAGGTGACCGTTGACCTGCTGCAGGATAAAACCGGACAATTTGCGATCGACTGGGAGCGCTTCGAGGCGGCCATAGCTGCCCGGCCGAACCTGTTCATCCTGTGCAATCCACACAACCCGGTGGGACGGGTATTTACCCGCACCGAGCTGGAACGCATGGCAGAAATTTGCCTGCGCTACGAAGTCCCTGTTATTGCAGATGAAATCCACTCCGATCTGATCTATGCGGGTCATCATCACATCCCAATAGCTTCCCTATCACCGGAAATCGCCGCCAACACCATCACGCTGATGGCGCCCAGCAAAACCTTCAATGTCCCCGGACTGGGCTGCTCGTATGCCATCATTTCCAATCCGAAATTGCGGGCTTCCTTCAACAAAGCTCGCCGCGGACTGGTGCACGGCGCCAATTTGATGGGAATGGTCGCTGCCCGGGCAGCGTACACGGACGGTCAGGAGTGGTTGCGGGAATTGTTGACCTACCTGGAAGGCAACCGTGATTTTCTAGTTGCTTACATTAATAATCATATTCCCAGGGCGCGCATGACGGCACCTGAGGGGACTTACCTTGCCTGGATCGATTTACGGGCTTACAATCTTGAACCGGCGCCTTGCAAGTACCTGATCGATTATGCCAAAGTCGGGTTGAACGACGGCGCCGAGTTTGGTCAGGCAGGAAACGGTTTTGTGCGCCTCAATTTTGCCTGCCCGCGCAGTACATTGGTCGAAGCGCTCGAGCGCATTCGAATGGCGCTGGAAAATTCGCCAGCGAAGTAGTGAAAGGTTAACCACACTTTTGGGTAATCCAAAAACCAGATCACCATTTGGCTGTTTTCTGAAACTCGTAAGCAGTACCTTATTATTAATTGCAGGCAGCTATCTTTTATTGGTCTTGATTGGCATGTTGCTGGTCACATCGGATTTGAATAAGAACGCCGATGCCATCGTATTGTTGAGCGGTGGCGGTAAAACGCGCAATGCCGCGGCCGTGCAGTTGTTCAAGGACTTGGCTGCCGATACAATCGTGCTGACCCAGACGTCCGGCCGAGGCAGTTCGTCGACCATGGCGGAAACCCGTAATCAGCTGGTGAAAGGCGGCGTGCCATCCTACATGATACAGACAGCCTATGGCACCGCCACCAGTACATTTGATGAAGCCCGGCAGGTGGCAAAATTGGCCAAGAGTGCCGGTTTTAAATCCGTGCTGGTGGTTACCGATCCTTACCATTCATTACGGGCACGCATCCTGTTCGCCGGTGAACTTGGAACGGAAGGGGTTAGGGTGCGGGTGGCTGCTGCAGAAGGGCACTGGTACCATCCCATCAGTTGGATGTTCAGCCGCGCAGGCTGGCGGGTGACGGTAACCGAATTGGTTAAGATCGGTGCGATAATTCTGGGTATGCGCGGCGGTTAAAAAAACACTGCGCCACAACGTGGCGCAGTTTATATTTAGTTTTCTGAGATTGCTGTTAGGGTTGGAAGACTTACTCTGCCTCTACCGCGACCACAGCCGCTGCCTGTAAACCTTTGTTCCCCTTCTCAATCGAAAACTCCACTTTCTGGCCTTCTTTGAGTTGTTTGTAGCCGTCCATATCAATAGCGGAAAAGTGTACGAAGACATCTTCCCCATCATCTCGGCCGATAAAACCATAGCCCTTGGCAGGGTTGAACCATTTCACGGTCCCAACAAAACGTTCTGACATGCTTTACTCCATCTAACTAAGAAAAAAATTTTCCTGGCATCTCAGCCAAGACCATCCGCGCGCAAGAATATCATGGTTTAATAGTCATGTCAAGATTCTATTTCGACAATTCTGACATAAATTGGGGAGTTTATTTTGAATATAGCATCGGATCAAAATTACTTAAAGACCCAGCAGTACCGCACTGGGGACAATTTAGATGTCCGCATTCAGCTTCACCAACGTTTCAGTACCAACCCAACCATTTACTTTGAATGGATGTTTGACCAGCTAAAGCTACAGGCAGGAATGAAGGTAATGGAGATTGGCTGTGGCACCGGCGAATTTTGGCGGACGAATTTTCAGCGGCTTCCCGCGGATCTGAACCTGACGCTGCTTGACCTTTCGACGGGAATGGCAACCACCGCTCGTTCGGCTGTCAACCAGGATGCGCGGTTTTCATTCGCTGCGGCTGACGCTCAAAATTTGCCTTTTAACATTGACCACTTTGATGCGGTCTTTGCCAACTATATGCTTTACCATGTGCCCGACATTGGAAAGGCGGTGAAAGAATTGCGGCGTGTACTGGCTCCTGGCGGATGGTTGTGCGCTGCTACTAATGGTACAGGCCACCTGCGCGAATTGAAATATTTATTGAGCCAGTTTGGCCTTCAGAATCCCGACTCACCCGCTTCCTTTGCGCGCTACGGATTGGAAAATGCTCCCGTCATTTTGGGTGAATGTTTTGAGCATGTGGAAGTCATTCCATTCGCCGATAGCCTGTTTATCACGGAGACCCAGCCGTTAATGGACTATATTCACTCGATGATTGGGATCTGGGATTTTCATTCAAACGCGGATACGGAATTGGCGACCTGGATCACTGCTGAAATCGCGGCGAAAGGCGGATTTACGATCCACAAAGCCGGCGGGGTGGTATTGGCCTGGTGACATCGTTGGTGGACGTATAATTGGCCTGATGAAATCCCTCGAGCGGTTGGTCTTACCGATTCTGGTAGTCGTCCCGGTACTGATGCTTGGGCTACTACCCATCGCGCCGCGTCCACTGCAACTCACCCTGGCCTGGCAGAAGGCTGTGTTGGCTCAGGCGGTCGGATCGCTGCCAGAGGCAGCCGAAAATTACCGTCAGGTTATTATCTATCAACCCGAACGGGTGGATTTATGGGACCGGGTGGGCGAACTCGAGTTTTCAGCCGGTAATTACGACTCGGCAATCCAGGCATACAACCAGGCGATCGAATCCGGCACGATTTCTTCAATCGGAATGCTAAACCTGGGGGATAGTTTTCAGCAGGGTGGCAATGCTGCATCAGCAGCAGTCT
>DATBWK010000181.1:0-9217 GCA_036514835.1 Bellilinea sp. | reverse complement strand
ACCTCCACGCTGCACAAATCGAATTCACCCAGTACAAAATCTTTCAAACGCGAGTCAAAGGGTGTGGAGGAACGTGTCTCCGCCATGAAACCGGTGAAGCAGCCAGCATCCGGGATCAAACGGCTGATGTTGATGCCGCCTTCAAAAAAAGCGGCGATGGGGAAGGTGCCCGGGCTGCCTTCATTGGCCTTGGGAGTGTAGTCCCAGGGTGAAGCAACCGTCTCGCGGTTGACGGTGGCGCAGGCCACATCATCCGGGCCAGATCCTGGAGGGCCAATACAATCCGCCACAGTCAGCACTGGAACTAATCCCCCATTGAGCCATTTATAGACATTGATGTTCTCGATAATGCCGCCATTGGTGAAGTTGCTTTGCACCAGGACGTCGTTGTCGAAGTGCACACCGTTGAATTTGAAACCGCCCTGGGAAGCCACATTGGATAGTCCGAAGGAGGGATCCTGCAGGAACCAGAAACCGACCTGGGCAGATCCATTGGCCGAGAAGCGATCCATGCCAAAGTAGATGATGGTATCTCCGACATTGGTATCACCGGTATCCATCGTACTGGTGTATGCGGCTGCATAAGCGTTGGTGATGTCGTCCTTGTCGAGCGGCTCGCCGGGGTTCCACAACCAGGATGTGATATCCAGGTCGTCCTTGGAACCGCCGCCGTGGAATTGGGTGCCGCCGTCCGCGCCGATATCCGGCAGGATGCCAGTAAATGTATCAGCAAAACCGCCGCTTCCGTAGAGGGTTTCCCAATCATCGGGCGCAGCAGCTCCCCCTGGATCCTGGGGATTGCGGTCAAGTTCAAACAAACCAAGATCGTGGACAGCGAAAACATTCGAGACCAGTCCTAACATCAGACTCAAGCCAAGAAATACCGCTATCCCGATCAGTCGTAAATTTTTTGTTCGCATTCGATTTTCTCCTGTCATACAGTAAGTGGAAAATCAAAAGGGATTTAGGATGAATGATGGTTGCTATACAGATGATCCCCTTGGATGAAGAAGTGCATGGGACTACTCTCTGCGTTTATTAATTTCCTCCCTTCTTATGCAATTTGAGCCGCCATCAGCCCAATAAAAAAACCGGCCCGATGAATGGGCCGGTTTCGCTAGTAGCTCCCCAGAGTTATTCCCATCTATTTTCGTGCAGATGAGAAAGCGACCGATAACACTCTGGATCAGGGCTTCCCTGGTACATTCGGCAATGCCCAAAAGCAACATTTAGCTCTTGAGACATTTGCCCGCGTTATAAAAGAACGCTTAAGTTGTATTCATCGAAATTTTGTATGGATTGGTGGTTCAATCCAGTAAACCGGTATTCCACCCTTAAAACAATACGTCGCGGACGCTGCCCGGATGTAGTTTGATAATGAATCCGTTGGATATAATTGACTAACCCTATCATTATTATCCCTATAATTTTCAATTTGTCAATTAGCAATTTTTCCGTCCATGAGGGTATTATTGAAACAACGATGCTATGCACATTGAGGAGCATCACCTTTACTTCCTCAACCGATTTGTACGCTGGCGCAACCTGGAAAAGGATGAGCCCATGCTGACTGAATTGAAAAAAACCTGCTGATTAAGATCCCGCTCGGCAGGTATAACACCTGAGCAGGGGCGCGCATTGCGCGCCCCTGCTCTAATATGGGGGAGGGCTGGAAATTGTTGACGAGTGATCTGTTGGCAGCCGCTGAACCTCCCTGGCAATGGCAGGGTACGTTCGACCAGGTGAGGCACTCAATCCCGGGAGCATATTATCCAACCTCGGAACTCAATTGGACGAACGCACCCCATTCAAAGATATCTCGTTTGATGGTGCGATCGCCCCGGTTCCTTTAAAATCAGTGCGGAGTGTTCCGAAAGAATCTTTGATTATTTGGGGCGAACAGCACCCTGCAGTTGCGTGGATGTGAATCTACTAAAGGATCGCCTGCTCGGGGACTACAGGTAACCGCTCGGGGATGGCCTGGATGGCTGTCTCCGACATACCTGCATCTTCCAACAGGCCGTGGTTATACGCGTCATAGGCGGTCAGGTCGAAGTTGCCATGCCCGGAGAGGTTGAAAAGAATCACCTTTTTCTCGCCGGTGCGTTTAGCTTCCATGGCTTCATCGATCGCCTGGCGGATGGCGTGCGCCGATTCAGGGGCGGGCAGCAACCCTTCGCTGCGGGCAAATAACACTGCAGCCTCGAAAGTCGCCACCTGCGGGACAGCCACAGCTTCGATCAACCCGGCGTCATACAAAGCACACAAGGAAGGTGCCATGCCGTGGTAACGTAAACCACCGGCATGGATGGAGGGCGGGATGAAGGAATGCCCCAGCGTATGCATCTTGACGATCGGAGCCATCTGCGCAGTGTCGCCGTAGTCAAAGGCGTAGACGCCGCGGGTTAGGGACGGCGTGGCGGACGGTTCGACTGCCAGCAGCCGCGTCCGCTGCCCATTTTTGAGATTCTCGCGTAAGAAGGGATAAGCGATCCCGGAGAAATTCGATCCGCCTCCGACGCAGCCGATGACCACGTCCGGGTATTCACCGGCCATATCCATTTGCTTGAGCGCCTCCTCGCCGATAACGGTCTGGTGCAGCAGCACATGATTGAGCACCGATCCGAGGGCATACTTTTTCTGCCCGTTGGAAGTTGCCGCTACCTCAGCCGCTTCGGAGATCGCAATCCCCAACGACCCCGGGCTGGTTGGATCTTCGGCTAACACTGAGCGCCCGGCGTGCGTGCGGTCGGTGGGACTGGCAAAAACCTGTGCGCCGTAAGTTTCCATCAGAAAGCGCCGATAGGGTTTCTGCTCGTATGAAACCTTCACCATATACACTTCAAGCTCAATATCGAAGAAAGCGCAGGCCATCGACAGTGCTGAACCCCATTGACCGGCGCCGGTCTCAGTGGTCAGTGCGCGTGTGCCGGCAATTTTATTGTAATAGGCTTGCGCCAGGGCGGAATTGGATTTGTGGCTGCCGGAGGGGGAAGCCCCTTCATACTTATAATAAATATGTGCCGGGGTGCCGAGGGCTTTTTCTAGGCGGGTGGCGCGCATCAGCGGAGTGGGACGGTAGAGTTTGTAAGCTTCGCGCACCTCTTCCGGGATTTCGATATAGCGCTCCGTGCTGATTTCTTGCAGGATGATTTCCATGGGAAACAGTGCGCTCAAAAAATCTGGCGTGACCGGTTCTTTGGTACCGGGATGCAGCACAGGGGGCAAACTGACGGGCGCATCAGCCAGAACGTTGTACCAGTATTTTGGCAAATCTTGATCTTCAAGGTTGAAACGGATTTTTTCTGACATGATATTCCTCCTAAAAATTGGGTATGTGACCCGAAAATTCGGGGTGATGCATGGTACAGGGGTGTTAAAAGACAAGCGGATCTATGCTCGTGGGGACGAAACATAGATCCGCGGTGCCACCCCGATTAAGCTGCTATAAGAACAAAAAATCCCGGTGTGATGCACACAGGGATTGAGCCAGCTTCACTTTTTGCGGGTACGGCCTGTCGATACGGGCGATACCCTTTGCCTAGATAACGGTGGCAGCTCCGGCGCGGGCTACTTACAGATGCGTTCACCCTGCAACTCAGAGGTCCATTCGGCTTCGCTGTGCGGGCAGGTTCTCACTATTTCCTGCTCTCTGTATCGTCTTGGCGGAGCTTACTCGTCCTCGTCAACGTCTTTTTAATTATGATTTGCGTGATTATACAACACGATTAAGATTTGTCAATAGCCTGTTTTCCAATTTCCATTTATTCTTATCATCTCCCTGCAGCTGATCTGGGAGGGTGAGCAGATATCTTCCATGCGAATTTGACCCTGGGGTTGGTATAATTGAACCATTCAAGCAGTATTTATTGAGGAGCATCACTTGTCCTTCCCCAACCCATTTTTCCGTTGGCGGCCGCATCCCTGGCACGGATTGGAGATCGGGCCGAATCCGCCCAAAGTAGTACACGCCTACATCGAGATCACGCCGTTTGACCTGGTCAAGTACGAAGTGGAAAAGACCACCGGTTACCTCAAAGTTGACCGCCCGCAGCGCAGTTCATCACAACCGCCGACACTGTACGGCTTTATCCCCCGCACATACTGCGGTAAACGCATCGGCGAACTATCTCCAACCGCTGCCCGTGGCGATGGCGATCCGCTGGACATCTGCGTCATCAGCGAGCGTCCGATCACCAAGTCCGAAATCATTTTAAATGCACGCGTGGTCGGCGGGCTGCTGATGATTGATAACGGCGAGGCGGACGATAAAATAATCGCTGTACTGGCTAACGATAAGTTTTGGGAAAACGTCAATGATGTCTCCGAGCTTCCATCCGTGTTAGTGGAACGCCTGCGGCATTATTTCAGCACCTATAAATTGGTTCCTGGCAAGGAATCCATGACCTACATCGAGTCTGTGTACGGCCACGAACGTGCCGAAGAGGTAATCCTGGCAGCGATGGCTGATTATGATGAGGCCTACGGCAGCTAAGAGGTAGGTGATTGCTTGAGCCAGTTTTTGACTGACTCTGTGTGCTCGGCTTCATGCTGCAAGATGAATGACTCGATCCATTGCGATAGGGTGCCACCTTTGAGCCAGGGGTAGCGGGTTGTGTTGTTGAGATCGGCGTCACTGATTTCGGAAATTCGTTCAATTGTCTGTTCGCGGATAGCAGCATAATCGTTCCACACCCGTTCGTAAGGCCGATCTTTAAATTGAGCATACCAGATCTTGTTTTGCTCGTCGTCGCTGATGGTTTTGAAGTGTGCGGTGTCCGGCTTGCGCTGCGAGCCTGCCATGTAGAGCAATTTGATCGTCTCCGCTTCCCAGATTAACAGGTGGGACATCAAATCCTTCACCGACCATTCCCCGGCAGCCCCGGGTTGGATCAAAACATCGATGGGGGCTCCCTCGATCAAGGAGAGAAAATTTTCGTGACTGGTTTCGAGCGCCTCGAGCAGGTCGGATTTCTTCATGGAATTCTCCAGGGTATTGGGATGGCTGCGCACGAGTATAACATCGACCAGTAGGTCAACAACAGGTTTTTGAGGTGAATTGTGGATGAATTTGTGATCGATCAGAGCGTTTGGCAGCACGGATTAACGTTCCCAGCGCTTATAGAGGGGATGGATGTTAATCAAGCAGCCATGCGGCGCCGTTTTCACTCCGTGCAACTAACCAGCGGGGAAACCGAACGCCTGGCAGCGCTTACCGCGCAGCGCCGGATCCTGGTACTCACGGAGGAGTGGTGTACGGACTGCTTGATGAACTTGCCGATTCTGGCTCATCTGGCGGAAGCGGCTCCAGCGATAGACATTCGCTTCTTTGTCCGTAAGGATTGGCCAGATCTACGGACCTATTTTAACAGCCGGGACATTTACAGCCTGCCAACCGTCCAAATAATGGATGCGCAATTTACCCCGTTGAGTGTCTGGGTGGAACGTCCTCAGGCAGCGCACCAGGCGCTGTCCGATTGGAAAACGGCTCATCCCGATATCGAACGCACCCGCAGGCGGGCGGATTTGACCTCGGAACAAAAACGCGAGATGCTGCGCCTGGTCAACGAACAGCTGCTGGTAGAGATGGAAGAATGGTATTCCCAGCGCTTGCAATCCGAGACAGTGCGCGAGGTCACCGAGGCATTGGAGGCGCTGGAGAGAGATCCGCAGGGGGTTTAAACCTGCGCAAAATGATCTTGTTCCACTTTCTGCCAGGTTTCTTTTTCATTCGTACTGATATAAGCGCCCAATAAAGGCATCACAGCCCGCATTTCTTCTGCCATGCGCTGCGTGAGCCGCCGCAGGCTGAAATGGGCATTCGATGCACTGCGCAGCGATAGCAGATGCAATCCTGAACGCAAATTAAGCTGAACCAATACGCGCCGGTTATAGGCGTTGGGCACCAGATAGCTGGCGACGGCAGGATTCCAGTTTGCCACCTGCTCATACGCATTCGCTGCCAGCTGCATCGCGGTCCGGTAATGATCTTCGAGCCCGGCGGCGATAATGCGGCGTGGCATGGCAAAACCCAGCCGGGTAGTGAGCAGCTGCGGCGTCTGAGTCATCATGCGGTGGCGTTTGAGTTCGAAATATCCGCCCTGGTCGAGCATCAGGTCGAAGGTAAAGTTGCCGTACTCTAACTCTCGCAGCGGAATGACGAATTTATCCATGCCGGTGAGAATTTCAGCGGCAAGTTTTTCGCGGTCAGCGGGGGAGAGCCCTCGGACCACGTTCATGGCGTGCGCATAGTCATCCGTCCCAAAACGGTACAGGGCAGCCGCCAGGATGCGGTTTTCGAGCTCGCGGTCGTATTCGATCAACTGGCACCAGTCACCACGGACAGCCTCGCCAGGCAGGAACTCTGCTGCACTATGAGCCAGTGTCTGCTGAACCGTCTCCAGGTAGGGGACTGGATTGGCATATTTGACCAGGGTGGGGGTATTCTCCTGTCCAACCCGCTTCAATTCACGACCGAGCGCCTGCACCTCGCTCAGCGGGTGCGACAGCATCTTGGAAATCGAATGTTCCAGTGCGCGCGCGTTGATGGTCATGCCAACATTGGCAAGCGCAGCTGCCGGCAAATAAAAACGGCAGATATCCACATAGCGCGAGCGGATGCGGCGTTCCCAGGCGCCATCGCTTTCGCCTTCTTCGCGTGGGTGCTCCTGTTCAATAACAGCTTTGACCGCCGGCAGTGCTTCCAGATAATGCTGGAATAATGCTTCCACGGTGTTCGAAAACACGGTTTTGAGTGGGTGATCTTCCAATTCGGCCGGCAGGTGAAAATCCTGCGGCGTCCATTTTTGATAGCGGGTAGATTTTTCAGTGTATGAGGCCAGCCGGCAGGATTCTAGAGCTTCCACCGCCAGGCGCGAGCAATTTTCGACCGCGATATGCAGCACCGCGTGTTCCGCCACGGAGGAGTGCCCGTAACCGACCACCCATTTTTCATGAAACTGGGCGCTCTTTTCGTCATTCAATTCAGCCGCGATCTCGCGAAAACTCTCCGGTGAACGGGAGGTTTTGGCAAAAGTGACCGCAATGGTCTCGGGACTAAGATTTTTGGGGTCCAACAGGTAGACCAGGGTTTCAGCGCTCATATTCCAACACCTCCAATGATTTTTGGGTATCGCGGTGCATTTGTTCAATTAAATCATCCACACTATTAAAGCGCAATTCCGAGCGAAGATACGCCGCAAATTCCAGGCCAACTGATTTCCCATAAAGGTCGCCGGAATAATCGATGATATAGGCCTCCAGGCGCGGGGCATCGGGGACCACATCAAAGGTAGGGCGCAGTCCAAGGTTGCTGACGGAGGGGTGGCGAACGCCATCCACCCATGTCCAGGTGGCGTAGACCCCATTGGCTGGCATGACGCGCTCGCTCCAGTAATCCAGGTTGGCAGTCGGAAAACCGAGCGCTTTACCGCGTCCGTCACCATGGACGACTTTGCCATCGACATAATAGTTTCGGCCCAACAGTCTCGCGGCGTCCCGTACCTCGCCGGCACGGATCAATCGCCGGATTTGGCTGGAGGAGATCGGCGTATCGCCCGTCGTGACCACAGAGATCACTTCCAGTTCGTACCCCAGCTCCTGGCCAATTTCCCGCAGGCGCTCCACATTACCCTCGCGTCCCCGCCCCAGTGCGAAATCATAGCCCACCAGCAGGTGACGCACCCCCAGGTGGTTGGAGAGCAGCTGCATAAATTCCAACGCGCTGAGGGCTGCCAGTCCGCGGGTGAAGGGCAGGGTGACCACTACATCTACGCCTGCCTCGCCGAGCAATCCCGCCCGTTCTTCAGGGGTGGTCAGGTATCCGACACTGGCGCCTTTACCCAACACCACCGCCGGGTGGGGAAAAAAGGTGACGACTGCTGCCGGCTGTTGGCGAGCCTGAGCCTGGCGGGTAAGCTGCTTGAGAATTTGCTGGTGACCGAGGTGAACGCCGTCGAAAGATCCGATCGTAATCCAGGTATCATTCAACTGCACCGTGTCGAGGGATTGAAAATGCTGCATGAAATTCCCGAGGTTCGAAGATTTGGTGTTGGGTCGGTAAACCATGGATGATTTTAACCGAAAACCAGTGCTTTCCTGGCATTAAAAATGCCGGGTTTTATTCCGGCATTTAAATTTTCGATGGAATGCGCGTGCTAATTAAATACTTTCTTAGGCTGCCACTCATTGCTGGCGGCATCGAATTCCAGCAGGGCGACCAGTTCGCCATCCAGGCTGATACCGCGCGCCATTTTCCCAATGCCAGCTTCGCCCGGCACACGGTGACCATGGCGTATGGCGTCAACGTTGGCTTCGGTCAACTCAATGGAAGGCCAATCCGACAGGGCTTCGGCAGCCGGGATGACATACTGGTACCAGGAGCCATCGTCAAATGATTCGCGCAGCTTCCGCAGCGGGACGGCATCACGCAATGTGAAACGGCCGGATTTGGTGCGCCGTAAACCCACCAGATGCGCACCGCAACCCAGCATTTTGCCAAGATCATTGGCTAACGAGCGGATGTAGGTGCCCGAGGAACAGTAAACATCGATGACGGCTTCCGGAGGCGCCCATTCGAGCAGTTCCAGACTGTACACGTTGATTTTCCGCGGCTGTAAATCGAAATCTTCTCCCTCGCGCGCCATTTCGTAGGCCTTGCGCCCTTTGATTTTGATCGCGGAGTAGGGCGGGGGTACCTGCTCGATTTCGCCGACAAATTGCTGCAGTGTTTCCTCGAATTGCGCCTCGGTGATGTTATCCACCGGGTTGCTGGTCAATACCCGCCCGTCGGCGTCATAGGTATCGGTCGTTTTACCCAGCAGCACGACAGCCTGATAGCGCTTATCGGACGCTGAAACATATTCACTCAATCTCACAGCAGGGCCAAGCAAAACTACCAATACGCCCGATGCCCGCGGGTCAAGGGTGCCGGTATGCCCGGCCCGGCGGATGTACGTGCCGCGTCGGATGATTTGCACGACTTCATGCGAGGTCAACCCTACCGGTTTATCAACCACGAGGACCCCGGAAATCGAGTTTATGAGGTCTTCATTCAATTCCATTTCTCCCCTTTCGCAGTACCACGGCGAAATTTGATGTATTCGGAATTCTAACCTTAAAAGCGAACCGGATGATTATTTGGAATTGCCGTTGAGGAGCAATTTTTCGGTTGCGTCTAGTACAGCGACTTGAACATCCTCGAGCGTACCGGGGATTT
>DATBWK010000180.1:0-4696 GCA_036514835.1 Bellilinea sp. | reverse complement strand
GTGAAGCCGGTCGATATGACCAGCGCGGACGGCGCACGAATTTATCGCCGCTCGATCACCTTCTTGTTGGAAGCGGCCTTCGAAGAGTTGTTTCCCCAGGCCAGCATGACCATAGACCATTCGGTATCTTCTGGCGGATATTTTTGCACCGTCACCGGGTTCGAGAAATTAACCCAGGAAATTTTGGACCAGCTTGACCAAAAAATGCAAGAGTGGGTTGCCGCAGATTTGCCCTTTGAACGACGGGTAGTGCCGTTGGCGGAAGCGATTAAGGTCTTCACCGAAAAAGGTTACGAGGACAAAGTTCAACTGTTGAAAGTGCGGCAAAAAGATAACCTGGTGCTGTACCGGCTGGGCGACCACCAGGATTACCTCCATGGATATATGGTGCCAAGCACCGGTTTCCTGCATATGTTTGGGTTGAAGCTGCTGGGCGAGGGGTTCGTGCTTATTTACCCGCGCCGTCACATGCCCGGAGATTTACTGCCCATGCCGGATTATCCCAAACTGCTGCGGACGTTCGTGCAGTATGGCAACTGGCTGGCGCGGCTGGGAATCGAAAACGTTGGAGCATTGAATAATGCTATCGTCAGTGGACGCATTCGTGAGATCATTCTGGTCTCAGAAGCGCTTCACGAACAGAAAATCGCTGATATTGCTCGATTGATTGCCTCTAAATCCCAGACTGCCCGAATCGTACTGATCGCCGGCCCATCATCCTCCGGCAAGACGACCTTCTCGAAACGGTTATCGGTGCAGCTGTTGGCGCAGGGATGTTCCCCGTTCCCGCTCGAGATGGACAACTATTTCGTCAACCGCGAACAGACGCCGCGGGACGAAAATGGCGAATTTGACTACGAAGCATTGGACGCGCTGGATATTGCCCGCCTTGAACGCGATTTATTAGCCTTGATTGCTGGCGAAGAGGTCCAACTGCCCCGATATGATTTCCGCGGCGGCACCAGCGGACCGGGCGAGGTTGTAAAGCTGGAGAAAGACCAGATTATTCTGCTGGAGGGGATCCATGGGTTGAATCCGGGGCTTTTGCCGGATGTACCACCTGAGATTACCTTCCGGCTGTACGTCTCCTGCCTGACGCAGCTCAACCTTGACCGTCACAACCGAATTTCAACCACCGATACTCGTCTGCTGCGGCGCATCGTTCGAGACCAGAGGGAGCGCGGGTATACCGCTCAAGCTACGATCGGACGGTGGGAATCGGTGCGCCGCGGAGAGAAACGGCATATTTTCCCATTCCAGGAAAATGCCGACGAAGTATTCAACTCTGCTTTGGTGTACGAACTGTCGGCATTGCGAGAAATGGCTGAGCCTTTGTTACGGCAGGTGCCGTTTGGCACGGGTGAATACATCGAAGCCAAACGTTTGCTTACCTTTCTTGAGTGGTTCCTGCCGGTCGACGCGGAGTTGATCCCGGATAATTCCATTTTGCGTGAATTTTTGGGGAAATCCATCCTCAAAGACTTTAAATTATGGGATCATAAGAACGGATACTAAATCAAACGGAGCAACCTGGTGGGTTGCTCCGTTTATTTCAAATCAAGTTTATCTTATTACTTGCAGAGTTCT
The DNA here is from genome assembly GCA_036514835.1 of Bellilinea sp. Classification (GTDB taxonomy): domain Bacteria; phylum Chloroflexota; class Anaerolineae; order Anaerolineales; family Anaerolineaceae; genus Bellilinea. Next base: position 3,109 of record DATBWK010000180.1, on the reverse strand, counting down.
TCTTTGAGCATATTCCCAAGACGGGAAATACCTTCGACAATAATCTCCGGTTTGCAGTACGAGAAATTTAATCGCATGGTGTTGGTCACACCGCCATGCGGGTGGAAACTCTCTCCAGGGACGTACGCGACTTTATTACGTACGGCAGCGGTAAACATCCTGGTGGTATCGCACGATTCAGGAACGCGCACCCACAGGAATAGTCCGCCATGCGGGTGAGTCCAGGTGACGCCATCAGGCATGTACTCGGTTAAGGAATCCAGCATCACATCCCGCCGTTCGCGATAGACATCGCAAATGTGTTTGACGTGTTGATCGAGGAACCCGTGCCGACTCACTTCGTATGCCACCACCTGATTGAAGGTGGCAGTGTGTAGATCTGTGCCCTGTTTGGCGAGCGCTAATTTTGAGATAACCTCATCCGGTGCGATGACCCAGGCCAGGCGCAATCCAGGCGAGAGAATTTTCGAGAATGTGCTGAAGTAAATTACATTGCCAGTGTACCGGCCATTTTGAACGCGAAGTTGAGCATCCAGAACGCTGATCCCGGGCAAGTTTTCCCCTTCGAAACGCAGCTGCCCATAAGGATCGTCTTCCACCAGCGGCACGCCATAGCGATCGGCCATTTCGACCAACTTGACCCGGCGTTCCATCGACATGGTGATGCCCATCGGGTTTTGGAAATTGGGCAGGGCATAAATAAATTTGGGCCCGGTACGCAGCGCCTGTTCGATGTCTTCGGTCACCATGCCATCATCATCAGTGCCGACAGTGACATATTCAGCGCCGTACTGATTCCAGGCCTGCAAAGCGCCCAGGTAGGTAGGCGATTCGACCAGCAGGCGGTCACCGTGGTTAATAAATATTTTTCCGATCAAGTCTAGCGCCTGCTGCGACCCGGATGTAATTAGAATATTGTTGGGCCGAATCTCGACGCCGGACCGGCTGGCGTGACGCGCAATCATTTCCCGCAATGGGGCGTAACCTTCGGTTGCCCCATACTGCAGCGCCAAGGCGGATTGGTCGGTCAAAACCCTATTGCATGCTTCCCGAATTTCTTCAACCGGGAAGACATCCGGAGCGGGTAAACCGCCCGCGAATGAGATAATTTCTGGATCCTCCGTAATCTTGAGCAGTTCACGAATGGCAGAGGCCTTCATCCGTTGCGTGCGCTGAGCGTAGCGGTGATCCCAAGGGGTTTGCATCTTAATATCATCTCCTTTTCAAATACTGTCATGGAACAGGTTGAATGAGGTGCCGGCTATAAGGGCCATTTAAGTTGCAGGCGGGGAAGAATTTACAGAATTGTTTTCTCCAATCGATGTGATTTGTTTCAAGTGGAACAAGAGAGTGTCTATTGAAAAATTCAGGTGTGCTGGATGCCCCCGCACACCTGAGAAATGTTTATTTTGGGAAGCGGCTAACAATCACCGCTGCGGTCGGTAAGGTAATCCGGTCACCTATCACCAAATCTGCTGGGGCTTTGCCATTGGTTTTTGGCGCTCCCTGGTAGATAAAGAATTGGGTGCCCTCCTCGGCTGATTTCAGATCAACGTAGGCCTGGCCGGTGAGGAATCCTTCGGAATCGACCGCGCAACTGGTCACCACCCCGATGGTCTTGCCTTTTTTGTCAATAATAGGGTCGCTATTGTGCGCCATGCGAACTGCCTTTTCGGTGAAGCGGAAGCGGATCACCTCGGCGGTGCGGGCGGCTTCCCGTGCCAGGTAGGCATCGCGGCCGATAAACCAGGGTTTATAGGTCTTGACGAAGCTGCCGAAGGCAGCCTCTGCCACACCCAGGTTCATCTCGCCGCCCATCTCATGACCGTAGAGTGGCAAGCCGGCTTCGGTGCGCAGCGAGTCGCGAGCGCCAAGGCCGCAGGGTTTCATGCCCAGGGGTTCGCCGGCTTTGGTAAGGGCATTCCACAACTCCACGGCTTTGTCGGGGTGGACGAAAAGTTCAAAGGCCATCTTCTCGCCAGTATAGCCGGTGCGCGAGACCACCAGATCAATTCCGCCGACCACAGCCTCGCACAAATCGGTGCGCTTAAGGGCCATAATCTTGCGTTTGGTGGGGGCATCAACTCCCAGAGAAAGCAATATGTCACGCGATTTTGGGCCTTGCAAGGCGATATCCACCCGCATATCTGCGCCGGCTTTGGGGTCGCGCAGGTTGCGCAGAATCACATTGCGGCCGAAAGCACGGGCAGCAGGGTTGGCATTGTCAACCTTGACCTTCCCATCTTTGACCGCGTTGAGCCAGGCCCAGTCTTTATCATCATTGGCAGCGTTGACCACCACCAAATATTTTTCAATACCGCGGCGGTAGACCAGCAGGTCGTCGACCACATTGGCATCCGGAGTCAAGAAGTGGGTGTAGCAAGATTCACCGACTTCCAGCGCGCCGATATCATTGCCGCAAACGCTATCCAGGAAAACGACGGCGTCCGGTCCCTCCGCCTGGAAAACACCCATGTGAGAAACATCGAATAACCCGGCGACCTGTCGGCAGGCCAGGTGCTCCTCCACAACCGACGTATACCAGACTGGCATATCCCAACCGGCAAAGGGGATAATTTTCGCTCCCAGAGCCTTGTGGGTGTCGTACAGGCGGGTACGGAGCGGGGTCTCCGGTTCTTTGTCCTCCCAAGTGAAGTCCGGCAGCGGCTTTCCAGCCTTTACAGTAAGACCGATGGCATAGGGTTTTTGGCTGGAGGTGGCATCGCCGTCTGCTTTGGTGACTGGCGCTCTGGCGGATTCGACCACGTAAATCGGGCCGGGCGTGCGGCGCAGCAGATCCGCGTCAAAATGGACGTAGCCGTCCGACATTTCCCGCAGCCAGGTGCCGGCTAATCCGGCTTTATCTGCCGGCAGGCTGAATTGGAATGTATCGGCATCCAGACAGGTGACAACACCCTCAATGGCAACTTTGGGAGTATGCAGCAGGGTTTTTTGGGATTTACCAGCGGAAAGAAGGTCCACATCGCTGGTAAAAACGTAATTCATGAAGTTTCGAATGCCGCGGCCGGAAAGTTCAAACGCCGTCCACCCACTTTTGGCAGCTGGTTTATCGTCAATGTAGAAGAAATGCGGGTAGCCGGAACGTCCC
>DATBWK010000179.1:0-4046 GCA_036514835.1 Bellilinea sp. | reverse complement strand
GTCAGGGTCTGCCATCACCGCTTCCAGCCGCGCCAATTCGGTTTGCCGTTCGATAAGATCCGCAAATACGGTCAGACATTCCTGCCACAAGGTGCGGTCGGTTAGTAGACGCGCTTCCTGCGGGAGATAAGCCATGCGCAGACCGCGGGCGTATTGCACCTCGCCGGCTGAGGGTTCCTCATCCCCCAGCAAAATGCGCAGCAAAGTCGTTTTGCCAACCCCGTTCGGACCTACCAGTCCGATGCGGGCACGGTGTGGAATGCTCAGCGTAACATCGCTGAAAATATCCACCGGTCCAAATGATTTGGCGAGACTGTTAGCGGTAAGCAAAGACATGATTAATCAAATTGGCATTACAGTGAGACACAAACCGGCCGGAGACTTATTGTTTTTCCCCCGGCGATGGAGAGTATACCACAGGCGCTTGCCCGGTCTTGAGCTGCCGGCTGCGCTGTTCATCGAAGGTCATCCATAATGCTGCCAGGGCGGCAACGGCGATCAAAGCAGAAGTAAGTTGGAAAACAAGTTGTAGCCCGATGAGGGGGATCAGCCCTAATGCAATCGGCGGCCCAATGGTTGCCCCCAGGTCGCGCAGGGTGTAAAGCAGGCCGGTCGACCGCCCGTACCATTGGCCGCTCACGCGGTCGCCGATGATGGCGCTGGATAAGGCGGAAATGCCGCCGGTCACCAGCGAGATCACCACCGCCCCGCTCAGGGCTGATGCCGGCTGCGGCTGGCTCATCATCGCCATGCCCGCCAATGCCAGCAGAAGCGCAGCCGCCATGATTCCCCAGCGGCGATTGAGCATATCGGATAATACCCCCATGACAGGCGCACCAAGTGTGCTGAGCAGCACGCGTACAGCCATCCAGGCCCCGCTAAGCGTAGCCAAAGGCAAGAGGAATCGGCCTACTTGTAATCCGCCATCGATAAATTGCGCCAACCACAGGATATTTGTGGCATTGATCACGCCAAAAAAGGCAAAACCCATCGCAAACAAAGGCAGTGAGGTTGCCAGCAGGTACAACCATGGGAATCGCGGATTGGGTGCGATAATCAGGGTCGGGACATTGGGCTCCTTACGAACCGACCGGGTTTCAGGCAGGAAGAAGAACCACAGCAGGAATCCAACTGCTGAAAGACCGCCTGCCAGAAATAAACCACCGCGGTAACCCAGCCAATCGGCAAACACACCGCTGACCAGTGCCGACCCCGCCACCGCAAAGTAAAACCACATTTGCAGCCGGCCGGTGACCCGCCCGCGGTTTGAGTCATCCGAGATATCCAGCGCGATGGTATTGGCGCCAATCCACATCGCCGACCACGAGGCTCCCCAGATCACCCGGCCTATGAGGATCAGGGTCGGTCCCTGGCTTAGCGCATACATCAGCGTGGATGCGCCGCCGACCAGCATACCCGCCAACATCAGACGACGACGCGGCTGGCGGTCATAGACCACCCCGAATACGCCATTGGTTAACAGGCGGATGAGCCGGTTAAGCCCGAGAACGACTCCAACCACCGCAAGGCTCAAGCCGGCCTGGGCGGCGATTTCCGGGTTGGGGAGGACGGTATAAAGTGTGGTGTCGCCGATCAATGAAAGCGCCAGGCCGATGCCAATCGGCGCCATGATCCGGTTTATACCCGGGCGAGTTGTAGTGGTCAAGAAAGTTTGCTCTGGGATACTGGGGATTTGGGTCTATTATAGCCGGGCGATCCAGATTTAGCCTATTCAGGACTGCGTATTGACTCTGCTATTCAATTGCTATATAGTTTACATACATTGTAAACTATACATCGCGGGCTCATACCCCTTTCATTCTTCCAACCACTATTCCAATACTCATGGGGAAAGTCAATCGGTAGTAGTTCTTTTATTGGTATTTGGAGGGTAGGCACTGTATGCCGCTTCTCCCAACTGCCCGCCTTGATCTTGCCCAAAGAAGTAAAAAGTCCAGGGTAGATCAAAGCAGTAGTTCTACTTTCTAAGGCGCTCGTGGAGCGCCTATTTTCACGTCTCTGGAAAGGAGATATCGACAATGAGCGACTTTAATTCTGAACGGATTTTCCGTGAACGAATCGATTGGAGCGACACCTTCGATCACGTTCGTATGCCCCGTCTGTACATCCAGGGAATCGAGGTTACTCAGGCTGTTCAATATTATCGTGCGGCTCAGCACCTGACGGATCCCGCGGACCGTGCTCCGGACAATGCCGTAACGTTAATTGCAGGGAAACCCGCCTGGGTACGAGTTTACGTGCGCTCGGGTTTCTTTTTCGGCGATACCCCTGGGGTTACCGGAACCCTGGAGGTCAGCAGCCGCGTCATGGGATTTTTATACCTTCCTGGTACTACCCTGTCACCTCAACCCCCTGGCACAGTGACCGCCCGCCGGTCGCCTGCTTATGCTGTCGAACGCGGCACACTGGGCTATACATTGAACTTTATCATTCCAGCCGCTCAAATGTGCGGTCATCTCCGCCTGACCGCTCGGATTCAGTCTCCCGGCGGCGAAACGGATGATCACGTCATCTACATAGATGCGACGCTGAGGCAAACTTTGCGCTTGCGCGGGATATTCGTTGGGTATAACGGCCCAGCCAGCTCGGCTGCGGGAGCGCCTAACCTCACCATCGCGGCCCCAACCCTGGCGAATCTTCAGACAACATCCGCCTGGACATTGTTGACCTTTCCGGTGCGGAGCTTTGCCACCTATGGCAACGCCGGCACCATCACCTGGAATCGCCCACTGACTGATGCCCCCAGCTGTCCGGGTTGTTGCACACCGAACTGGGTGGCGCTCAATGCGGCGGTGCAGGCGCAGCGGGTGGCGGATGGCAACCGCACCGATGTGCTATACTACGGATTAATGGGTCCCGGCATACCGATGGGGCCGGTCATCGGCTGTAACTCGGGCGGTGTCAGTACCGGTACCACGGGTGACGGCGTAACGATGGCGCACGAATTAGGTCATGCCAGCGGGAGGCCTCATGCCCCCTGCGGCACCCCTGGCGACCCGACCTATCCAGCTTATGAACCTTACGATCCGGCTGGCACGCCAACAGCCTCAACTGGCGAATACGGTCTGGACATCAGTACGGGATTTATTTTTTCGCCAGCCACCTTCAAAGACTTCATGTCTTATTGCGGTCCGCGCTGGATTTCGCTCCACAATTATGGTCGCCTAACCAATAATGCCAGTCTGGATCCTACCCATCAGTGCGAGGATAGTTTCTGGTGGCGGGACTACATACTTTACGACCGGCTGCTGATCCCGGAAAAGTGGCTGCCGGATCCCCCGCCAGATCTGATCAGGATAAACCCTATTATGGAACGGGAAACGGTAGTCTCGATCATCGGAGTAATGCGCTCCGAAAACGAAGTCGAAATTCAATCTGTCATGCGTCTGGAAGCAGTGCCGGTGGTCGAAAATGGCGTAAAAACCGGTATGATGGCAGAACTGATCGGCTCCAAAGGAAAGGTTTTAGCCAGCGCGCCCGTGTACCGGCTGCGCACGCATGCCATGAGCCACTGCGGTTGTGATGAGGATTCCGGCGGCGAGGAAAATTACCCTTACTTATTCCAGGCCTTTATTCCCAATGCAGGTGAAGGCGAAGGTTTGCGTATTCATTCTGGGGAAAAAGTATTCTGGCACCGGCCTGCCCCCGATGAAAAGGGCAGCCTGGGCGATTTCCGCGCCCGGTTACGGGAAGATTTGTTGGTCGTTGAATGGCAATTCAGGTCATCTAGCGAGGTTGAGCCTGAATTCTGGCTGCAGTGGTCGAATGATGAAGGCAAAACCTGGAATGCTCTGGCAACGAGTATGCAAGGTGAAAAAGCCGAGGTAAATATCAGCGGTCTGCCATCCGGCGATATTGCTATACGGTTGTTAGCCAGCGATGGTTTTTCAACAACCGTGTCGGAACATGTACACATTGACGTTCCTTCCCGCGAACCGGTTGTCAGCATCATGCACCCGCGCGAGGGTCAGACTTTCATGGCAGGTCAGTCGATGCGTTTGCTGGGCATGGTCTCTGATGTAACT
>DATBWK010000178.1:0-4264 GCA_036514835.1 Bellilinea sp. | reverse complement strand
TTAATCAGCAGGTTGGAGTTTGGCGACAGCTGCCAATCTGAGCGTCTCAGCTTTGTCGGTTCTTTCCCAGGACAGGTCTAAATCGTCGCGGCCAAAGTGACCATAGGCCGCCAATTGTTGATAAATCGGTTGGCGCAGGCTTAAATGCTGGATAATGGCGCCGGGCCGCAGATCGAAATGCTCGGTGATCAGCGCGGCGATCTCGCCGTCTGGAATTGAACCCGTGCCAAACGTCTCAACGTTGACGCTCAACGGATGCGCGACGCCGATGGCATACGCCACCTGAATCTCGACCCGTTCCGCTAATCCAGCCGCCACAATATTCTTGGCAACCCAGCGGGCAGCATATGCTGCTGAACGGTCGACCTTGGTGGGGTCTTTGCCGGAGAACGCGCCGCCGCCATGCCGTCCCATACCGCCGTAGGTATCGACGATAATCTTGCGGCCGGTCAGGCCAGAATCACCCATTGGACCGCCGACAACAAAACGCCCGGTCGGGTTAACGAAGATTTTCATATCCTCGTCCACCATCTCGGCGGGCAGTACCGGAAGAATAACGTGCTTGATTACTTCGGCCCGAATTTCCTCCTGCGAAACCTCGGGAGCGTGCTGGGTGCTGATGAGCACCGTATCCACCCGATGGGGTTTACCATAGCGGTACTCCACCGTCACCTGCGACTTGCCATCGGGGCGCAGCCAGGTGAGGGTGCCGTTCTTGCGAACTTCGGCCAGCCGGCGGGTCAACTTATGCGCCAGGTAGATGGGCATGGGCATCAAAACGTCAGTCTCGTTGCAGGCAAAACCGAACATCATCCCCTGGTCGCCGGCGCCGACATCTTCGATCCCGTTAACCGCCAGTTCACCGGCTTTGCCTTCCTGGGAATGATTGACGCCCAGAGCAATATCGCCCGACTGCTTGGCGATGGCAACCTGCACAGCGCAGGTGTTGCCGTCGAAGCCCTTGTCGCTGTGATCGTAACCAATTCCTTTAACCACGTTGCGCACCAGTTCATCAAAGTTGATATGGGCGTTGGTAGTAATTTCACCCAGCAGCATAACAAAGCCAGTCTTGGTAGCAGCTTCGCAAGCGACCCTGGATCTGGCATCTTGCTTCAGGCAGGCATCCAACACCGCATCCGAAACCTGGTCGCACAGCTTGTCCGGGTGTCCCTCGGTGACCGATTCAGAAGTGAACAGGTACTTGGGTGAATTCATAAAAGTGGTATTCATTTAACGGTTTCCTCCATCTGGAATAAAAAAGCCCCTTCTGAGACAAGGGGCAACCGCATTCGAGGTAGAAACTGCCCTCTCATCTTCCAGAATCGTCCTGCCGGAATTGGCACCTTGGAATACCCTTTACAACCACACCCGGGTATCCAGGTTGTCGAGGTTTCACAGGGCCGGTCCCTCCACCTCTCTGGATAAGAGCGCCTTTTTGGGGCTTATTTGATTATAGCTGCTATCTTAACATAAGATTTTTTAGATGTCAATTGACGCAGGTCATAAAAAAGACATAAAGGGTCATGTTTCAAGTCTTATCCAAGGTCATGCCAGAAAATGGGCCTCTGAAGGTCAAACCTCCAGGGGCCTCCCAGGACATTAATTCAAGCGTCCGTTGGCTTTACAATTCCGGTGAGCGGGCGGCAATTTTTTGCTGCACATCTGTGATGAATTCGCTGACCGCCAGGTCATTGTGGCGGGTGCCGTCGCGGCGGCGTAAAGCGATCGTTCCGGCAGCCATTTCAGCGTCGCCGACCACCGCCATGTACGGCACTTTGAGCAGTTGGGCATTGCGAATTTTGCCATTCATGCGGTCGGAGCCCAGGTCAGCCGAAGCGCGGATGCCAGCGGCTCGCATCTGTTTGGCCAACCCAGCGGCATACTCATTGTGTAGATCGGTAATCGGGACAATGGTCACCTGGTCCGGCGAGAGCCAAACCGGGAAGTTTCCGGCATAATGCTCCAGCAGGAAGCCGACCATGCGTTCGTGGGTGCTGAGCGGGGCGCGGTGGATGCACAGCGGCACCTCGTCCTCACCCTTGCTGTTGACGAAGGATAGGTCAAAGCGCGCTGGCACAGCAAAATCCACCTGGTTGGTCGCCAGCGAGAACTCTTTGCCAATGGCGCTCCAGATCTGCACATCGATCTTCGGACCGTAGAAGGCGGCTTCGTCAGCGGCTTCCACGAAAGGCACATTGTGCTTGACCATGGCGCGGCGCACCATGTCTTCGGTCTTGAGCCACAGGCGCTCGTTATCCACATATTTCTTGCCAAGGCCTTTTTTGTGGTGGGTTGAAAGCCGCATTACAAATTTTTCGACATTGAACAGGTCGAAATAGGACTGGTACATGGAAACTACACCCATGAATTCGGACTCAAACTGCTCTTCGGAGCAGTAAATATGGGCATCGTTCATTTGCATCGAGCGCACGCGCATTAACCCGAACAATTCGCCGCTTTTTTCGTAGCGGTAGCAGGTGCCATATTCCGCCAGACGCACTGGCAGGTCGCGGTAGGAGCGCTGCTTGCTGCCGAAAATTTTATGGTGGAACGGGCAGTTCATCGGTTTGACGTAGTATTTCACGCCTTCCAATTCCATGGGCGGGTACATCGATTCGGCATAGTAGGGCAGGTGACCCGAGCGGATGAACAGATCCTCTTTGGTCAAGTGCGGGGTGCGCACGCGGTCATACCCGGCCTTTTCTTCCATTTCCTTGGCCAGTTTTTCCAATTCCTCGATCATCACGCCGCCGCGCGGCAACCATAATGGCAAGCCAGGACCAACCTCATCGTCGAAGATGAAGATTTCCAGTTCGCGCCCCAGTTTGCGGTGATCGCGGCGTTTAGCCTCTTCCATCATCTGCAAATACTGATTGAGCTCGTCTTTGGTCTTGAAGGCGATGCCGTAGATGCGCTGCAGCTGCGGGTTGTGCTCGTCGCCGCGCCAGTAGGCGCCTGCCACGGTGGTCAGCTTGAAGGCGGAAGGATTGATTTTGGCAGTATTCTCGACGTGTGGGCCGCGGCACAGATCGACAAAGGTGTCGCTGGTGTAGATCGAGATTTCCGGCTTCTCGGACAACGGGTTGCCGTGTTCGTCGGTCTCACCCAGTTCCAGATCGTGGATCAGTTCGAGTTTGTAAGGCTGATCTTTGAAGATCTGGCGAGCTTCGTCTGCAGTGACGACTTTGCGCACGAATTCATGCCGCCCGGCGATAATCTGGCGCATGCGTTTTTCGAGCTGTTCCAAATCCTCAGGAGTGAGTGTACGGGGCAGGTCGAAGTCATAGTAGAAGCCGTTCTCTACCGGAGGGCCAATGGTGTATTTAGCCTCGGGCATCATTTCGAGCACAGCCTCAGCCATGACGTGTGCCAAAGAGTGTCGGATGCGATAAAGTTCGCTTTCGTGGTAATTTTCTTGTGCTTCCTGTACCATACGTACCTCCGCAAGATAAAGTATTATATCAGCGTGGCACGCGTAATTCAACGCGGCTTGGATGTTTGGCATCGAGGCGCGGCGGCTGTGGTTATTAAGCCATGTACCACAACCATTTTTAATACTCATGTGAGGAAATGTGAATTACCGACAGGCTACCCCGAATGACTTTGCAAGCTTGGCGCAGATGCGCTGGGATTTCCGCACCGAGATGCTCACCAGGCCATTACCGCCGGAAACGGAACAGGCATTTATACCGGTCATGCTCGAATTTCTGGAGCAGGCCTACCACAACGGTCAATGGGTGATGTGGCTGGCAGAGGAAAACGGGGTCATTGTTTCGCATGTGTACATTGAACGCATTCGCAAGGTACCGCGCCCGACCAGCTTCGATTGCGAGTACGGTTACCTGACCAATATGTACACCGTGCCCGCCTGGCGCGGGAAAGAGGTTGGGGCGGAACTGCTGCGGCATGCGGTGGAATGGGCGCGCGAACAGAAACTGGAGATGATCATTTTATGGCCGGCTAAAGGCCGCGAGGCGTTTTATCAGCGCGGGGGATTTATCCACGAACCGGAGGCGATGTCACAGGCGCTGGAGTAAGATGATGTGAATGGTAATAAGCCATTCTTTTCGAAGAAGTATCGAAACGAATCGGGTCTCAGGTATCCGGAAACCTATACTTCGGCAGGCTTTACAGCAAGTATGTACTCGAAATGCTGGCCAGTGTTAAGGTCCTCCACCGTTCAGTTTTAGGGCATGCTACGAGCAGGGGACAGGTACGATCAGGCGTGCAGTCGGAGGTATAATTACCTTATGTCCACGCAGCC
>DATBWK010000177.1:0-3141 GCA_036514835.1 Bellilinea sp. | reverse complement strand
GCCTCGGCTTCCTGCCCGAGAATGCGCAGACTCTCGGCAGCCCGGCGATACGCCAGTGTGACGTACACCACCTCGCCCTTGATTTCCAATAAATTGGCGATTTTTTCGAAAGTTTGAGCCAGTTCCACATTGTTCATAGGCGTATTATACTTCTCGCTGATTTTAAAATCCTGTGCCCCCTCCGAGGATGCCATGCCTTTGCTGGATGAACTGGTACGCCCAACTTTGCTGGTCAACGCCAAAATTTCCCGACAGAACATCGCTTTTATGGCCAATAAAGCGCTCCTGCAGGGCATTCGCTTTCGGCCGCATTTCAAAACACACCAATCAGCGGCAGTGGGCGAATGGTTTCGCGAAGTAGGGGTGACCGCAATAACCGTTTCATCCGTGGATATGGCGCTTTACTTTGCTGACCACGGTTGGGATGATATCACCATCGCCTTTCCGGTCAATATCCGCCAGATGCGTGCCATCAATTCTCTGGCTGGGCGTATTCGATTGGGATTATTGGTGGAATCGCTTGAAAGTGCCCGGCATCTGCAGAACGAACTGGAATCCCCGGTGGATATCTGGCTCAAAATTGATAGCGGCAGCGGCCGCACCGGCCTGGCCTGGGATGACGCTGAAGCGATTTCAAGCCTGGCACTTACCGTCAGCCAGAGCGAGAAAACCCGTCTGCGCGGGCTGTTAACCCATGCCGGCGGAACCTACAATTCAGCTTCACCGGATGAAATTTGCCAGCGCTATCACGATAGTGTGATGCGCATGACCAATCTGCGCTCCGAGTTATGGGCTAATTCCCATGGGCTGCTGGAAGTTTCGGTGGGAGACACGCCGGGCTGCACGCTATGCTCAGACCTGGGTCAGGTCGATGAGATCCGCCCCGGCAATTTCGTTTTTTACGACGGACAGATGCTGCACCTGGGAGTCTGCACGCCGCAGCAAGTGGCAGCGGTACTGGTTTGCCCGGTGGTGGCGCTGCACCCGCAGCGCGGCGAGGTGGTGGTCTACGGCGGTGCGATCCATCTTTCCAAAGATGTCGTCGTGGAAAATGGCCGTCCGCATTATGGCTATATCGTCCGCTTGCATCCCAATGGCGAGTGGTCCGCGCCTTTGACCGATGCCCGCGTATCCCGCCTGTCGCAGGAACACGGCATCATCTCGCTGCCGCCTGCCGAACTGGACCAACTGCACGGTGGGGATTGGCTGGGCGTCATTCCAGCGCACATTTGCCTGACGGTTGCCGCTTTAGGCGAGTATTACACCCTCGACGGCACCCGCATCACAACATAAAGCTCAGCGGTACCGGTGTAAATAACAGAACGAAAAGCACCAGCGCCAGAATCGCCATTAATTTACGCCGACCGTCCAGTTGTGTGATGGTATCCAACGGCTCAGCATACACACGCCCAAGCACGAAAATGAGCGCCGCCCACAGCCACCAACCGGTCCACACAAACCCGAGCACCACCAGCGCCGCCAGCACAATGGGCAGCAGCCGTCTGACGCCCTTGCGACCAAGCAATGTGTAAATCATATGCCCGCCGTCCAGTTGACCCGCCGGGATTAAGTTCAAGGCAGTAATCAATAACCCGCCCCAGCCGGCCCAGGCGACTGGATCGAGTGAAACATCCATGCCGCCGTATGGCAGCGGCTGCCCGGTGAAGAAATACCGCAGCCAATACACCGCTGGTGATAATCCATCAAAACTGACTGGCGCGGGCAGCAGTTGGCCAAAAATGGTGTATTTGGCCAGTAAATAAACAATGGAATTGCCCTCCAGCTGTGTCTGTGCCACGCCGTTGGCAGCGGCAGCAGCCGGCAGCTGAGTAAGCGGCGACATGGACAGGCCGATCAGCAGCACCGGTATGGCAACCAATAATCCAGCCAAAGGACCGGCGATGCCAATATCCAGTAATATGCGCCGGTTGCGTGGCACTTCCTTCATATTGATGAAGGCGCCCATGGTGCCGAACGGGCTGAAGGGGAAGGGCAGTGGAATAAAATACGGCAGCGTGACATGCACCTTATGGTACCGTCCGGCCAGGTAGTGGCCAAACTCATGCGCCCCCAGGATGCCCAGCATGCTCACGGTGAAAGGCCAGCCTTTAACCACGAACTGCACCAGGTTTTCCCACCAATTGCTGGAAAGTTCGGTGACGCTCATCATTCCGCCGGTAAACCACACCGAAACCAGCGTAAGAATGAAGAACAGTAGATTGACCCGCGGATTGGATGGGCTAGGGCTGGCGACCCGGTTGACCAGCAGCACGCTGTGCCGGTTTTCATCCATGCGAAATATAGGGGTCAGTCCCAGGGGTTTGACCAATTCGTTTAGTTGATCGTACGCGGCAGCTGAATCATCCGAGTATAGCTGTCCGCGGTAGCGTACCAGGTAACCCGCACGTTCATCCCCGGGTGTAACATCTTCAATGGCTAAAATTTTTCGAACCGCGGCTTCAGCGCGCTCCAGGGTCATGCCGGAATTATCCATGATGATTTCCTCGTAAAGGTCATGTAACGGTAAGGCGGGAATGGATGGGAGTCGAACCCACCACGGACCGCAACGCGGCCCGCCACCGGTTTTGAAGACCGGGGAGCCCACCGGAACTCAACCACTCCCACGGATAAGCATACTCCAGGCGCAACTTTTCGTCAACGAAGGCGGCTTTACTATTGCAACGGGTTGCCAATCGTCCAGGTCAACCCGGCCCCCAGGTCGAGACTCACCGATTCCTGCAGCGGGTTGTGGGCGCAATCCTCCGCCCGCAAGCGATAACTGCCTGCTGGAACGTAAAAGATGCGCACGTCCCCCGGTAGAATACTTTCGACATTGCCAAGCTGGTCGGCGCCCCAATCGCCTTCGGTTTGATTGGAGATGTACAGGTAACACACTTCCCTGCTGGCTGCATTATCAATGGTGACCGGCACCGAGTCCGCCCCGCCGATTTGAATGCGGGTATCGGCAGCGATTTGCGCACTCGAATGGATCGTGACGCCGTCGCAGTTGCGCACCAAAACGTCATACACCCCCGCCTGGAGTGGAATGGCGCGCTCTTCGCCGGATAAAATTTGTGTCCCCTCGGGCAGCAGGCTGGCGCCCCATTCATTGCTTTCTTCGCCGGAGGCGTACACCTCGCA
>DATBWK010000176.1:0-5383 GCA_036514835.1 Bellilinea sp. | reverse complement strand
GTAATCTGCGGGCGCTCCTTGAGGATGCGCATGGCAGCGTAGGCGCCTGCCAGGGCTTCCTTGCCGGGGTCGAAACCGACATAAGCCGCCTTGCCGTGGGAAGACAGCGTGCCGTAGCGCGCGCCGTGAATGCCCAGACCGCGGCGAACGGCGACCATGGATTCTTCCTTGCCGATCATCAAACCGCAGGTCGGGGCGCCGGAAGCTTTGTCCATCGAATAGATCATCACGTCGCAGCCGAGACTGCGAATGTCCGCGCCAAGAAACGGCACGCCCCAGGCATTGTCCACGATATACGGCACATCGAAACGGTCTGCCAGCGCTGAAATGCCTTTTTGCAGCAGCGGAGTGCCGTCCGCGGCTTTTTCGCCGTAGCCGTAGCCGGGTGTATCGTAAGCCAGCGTGGCAAAACCGACCAGCGTGTCCGAATGGCGGGTGGAGACTTCTGCCAGGCGTTCCAGAGTACCCGCGGCGTCCACATGCAGCATGTTGGGAATGGGGTTGTACTTTAGGCCGTGGCATTCATAGGTAGCGCCAACTGGTTTGACCACGATGGTGTCCAAATTAAAGGCTCGTTTGCCCTGAACGCCGTATTCGCCGGCTGCCTCGCCGCGTTCCGAATTGACCTCTTTGTACCTGGGCGGGAAGGGACGGCCGTAAGCGCCCTGGTGGTGCAGGTGGCGCTCGTAGAGTGCCACATAGCGACCGCGGTACGGGTCGCCGCGCCCGAGGGTGGGCGGCATGCACAGCGTATCATAAGCCACATTCAAACCAGCCTCGCAGGTGTTGATCAGTGCCGCGTCGTAATCATCGCCGTAGTATTCTTTGACGATCTCGCGGATTTTTTCGTCGTAAACCGCTGAAGGAATGACCTTGCGGGCGGCGTCGGTGATGGCCTGATCCACCTCGCGCGAAAGTAAGCCGTGGCAGCCGGATACGGCGCCAGTCAGCCCGATATTGCCTTTCATTTCCGAGGTAATGCCGATTTCCTCGGCGGCTTTGCGGGCTTCGGCGTAAATCGCGGTGCTGTTGGCCTGCAGGTGTTTGTAAAGCTGGTACTTGAACTTGAACGCGGTCATGGATGTCTCCCTGAATGAATTATTTCTCGAAAATATTATTCGTGATGTGTGGTGTCTTGCGAAGTTGGACGGGCACCCTCCCGCGCCCGCGCCACCAGGTCCGCCAGATCCTGGCGGGTTAAATCATCCAGCACGCTGAGCAGATGTGCCGAGATGGCTGCAGCGGCAGCCTGAGCG
The DNA here is from genome assembly GCA_036514835.1 of Bellilinea sp. Lineage (GTDB taxonomy): Bacteria > Chloroflexota > Anaerolineae > Anaerolineales > Anaerolineaceae > Bellilinea. The sequence continues at coordinate 4,127 of DATBWK010000176.1, read as the reverse complement.
TCATGCTGCTGAAAAGCGGTCAGCACCTGGCGGTGTTCAGCCGCTGATTTCTGCGGCCGGCCGGCCTGATAGGCAGCCAGCAGACGGTAGCGCTGCAGGTGGTCTTCCAGGTTGGCCAGTATTTGACTCAGGCGCTGATTACCGGCTTTTTGGATGATGAATTGGTGAAATTGCCGGTTGGCGCTGGCTGCGGATTCATTATCGTTATTAGCCAGGGCCATTTCGTGCTGCTGAACAAGCTCAGTCAGGTTGGCCAGGTCAGCCGTGGAAAGCCGCGGTGCCGCCAGGCTGGCTGCCGTGCCTTCCAGTGATGCCCGCACCTGAAAAATCTCCACAATTTCCTGAGCTGAAATGGGAGCCGCGGTATACCCCTTATAGGGAATCTTGACGATAAACCCTTCTTTTTCCAGCCGCGACATTGACTCGCGAACGGGCGTCTTGCTGATGCCCAGCTGACGCGCCAGGTCGCTTTCCACCAGGGTCTCGCCCGGTCGAATACGGAAGGTGAGGATGGCCTTTTTGATGGTATCGTAGGCCAGTTTTTCCAGCGATGGCGGGCTATTAAGGGGGGAGAGTTGAGATTCTTCGCTCATGGGTCACTCATGATATATCATATATGATATATCATGAGTTTAGCGGCGGAAGGAATTTATGTCAAGTGATGTTTATCCCTCACCTCTCTGAAATAAAGAAGCTGCGCATCTGGAGTTCCGCGGATGAGACCCGTAACCTAAGTGGTGGAGAAATATAGAGAAGGAATTACCATTGTGTAAACGTTCAATCCCTATTAATATTATGCGCATATGTTGAAGCGCGTACGTTCCCGCCGTCCGATCCGAACGCCCAAACCCCCAAAGGCTGGAAAACCAGCTAAAGCTGCCGAAGTACCAGCTGACAAGACCGCCAATATGGACTTGATGCAGCACATCACTGAGCTGCGCAAACGTCTGTTCATTGCGCTGGCTGCCATGGTCTTGATGACGGTCGCCGCGTTGTACTTTGGCACCGGCTTAATTGACGTTTTAGCCAAACCGATTGGCGGGGTCGATAAACTGGTCTCAATTGAAGTCACCGAGAACGTCGGCGTGTTCATGCGTGTCTCACTGCTGGCAGGTTTTATCGCCTCGCTGCCAATGACCCTTTACCAGTTAATCGCCTTCCTGATGCCTGGTCTCATGCCGAAGGAACGCCGCGGGCTGTTGATGGCCATTCCCTTCGCCACCTTATTATTCGTCGCCGGGGTGGCGTTTGCCTACTATATCATGCTGCCGGCAGCCTTGCCATTCCTGATCAGTTTTGTGGGCGTTAAAACCACGCCGCGTTTGTCCAATTATTTCAAATTTGTCACCAATCTGATGTTCTGGATCGGACTGGCTTTTGAAACCCCGCTGGTGGTGTATGTTTTAGCCCGCTTGCGCGTGGTCACAGCCCGCCAGTTGATAAAACAATGGCGCATCGCCATTGTGGTGATCGCCATCATCGCCGCGGTCGCCACCCCTACGCCAGACCCGGTCAACATGGGTCTGTTAATGCTTCCGTTATTCTTGTTGTACTGGTTAAGCGTATTGCTGGCAGCTATCGCTGGCCGCGGGCGCAAGGAAGAACCCCAACCGGCCTGATTTTTATTCACATATTCTTAATGCCATTCTGCTATAATTAACTTGCCTAAAGGAGATTAACTATGCCGTTTTTACGCAATTTCAGTGGTTGGGAAATTCTGGTAGTGCTGGCAATCGTACTGCTGCTGTTTGGTGTTGGCCGTATCGGTAAAATCGGCGGCGAGTTGGGCAGCGGCATCCGCGCTTTCAAAAAGGGTATTAAGGGCGGAGACGAAGAAAAACCCGAAGAAGAGAAACAGGCCGAACCAGAGAATAAGTAAAGCCGAAAATCCGGTCCACGTCAGTGCGGCTGGAATTTAAGTTGGATGAAAATCATCCCGCAGTTTTTAAGCTGCGGGATGTTGATTTAAGCTCTATTTTTCTTCAGGCTCAGACTCGGCCACCGGCTCATCTTTTGCAGGTGGCGTGGCTGGCTGTGGCGGAGCGATCCTCGGCTCGAAATTTGCCGTCAAAGTTCCGCTCCCAGAAGTGGGTTTAGGATCTTCTATGGCTGCGGCAACCGTCGCTTTGATATCCACGTTGCGTAATTGCTGTTGAGTGCGCTTCAGTTCTTTGATATCCTCTTCCAGGCCGGCTTCGCGCACCAGGCGGGTAGGCATGTCCCGCAGCTCGCGTTGAGTGTCCATCAACTGCGACCAGATTGGCGATTTGATCACCTTGCGCATAAACACGCCGATGGAATGCGCTGCTTTGATCATGCCTTCCGGCCCCAGCACAATGACGGCAATAACCAGAATAAGCACGACCTCGAGAATGCCGACGCCAAATATCTCCATGCCGATATTATAGCACTGAGCCTTTAGCGAAGCGGTGTGTGGGGTACAGACGCACGACTGAGGTATTTGAAATTAACAAAGAGTCCGTGCAAAACTGGGAAACACACGGACAAACAGCCCTTGCGGGGTGTGCGCACAGGCAATGCCACTCAACATTCTTGTAAGGGCGAGGCAGGAAAGACAGGAAAGGCCGACCACGGCGCCATTTAGCCTCGCCAAGGCTCGGGGGGAAAGGAGCTCGGGCGAGGCTTAAGTTTTATCTTGATAAACGAAAGCTAATTTTTTGCCTCGCCCTTACAAGATCTTCGTTCGGCATAGGTGTGGGACATCCAAACCAAAGCGTTTGAAGCAGACGCCTTAAGATTTTAATCAGATGCCGCAAAGAAAACCTTATAAGGCTGGAAATCGAGTTGGGACGACCTGCACCCTACTACACAGCCGCTTTCACAGCCTCTCGCCCGGCGCGGAAGGCCTTCAGATTAAGCTCTAGGTGTTTGGCTGGCACGCGCATTTCTAAAACAGTTTCCCAGTGGCTTTCTTCCAGGTCGAGCAGCGCGGAAAGCGCCCCCAGCAGCACCACATTGGCGGCGCGCGTGTTGCCAAGCGATTCCGCGATTTCGATACCTTTGATCCAATACGCATGTGGGGTGACCAGCGCCAGCCGTGCGCGCAGCTCCTCGTCGCTAGGGTAGGGCTCGCCGGTAGTCTGCACGCTTAAGGGCTCGATGGCATGATCATTGACCAAAACCAGGCCGCCTGGCTTGAGGATATCGATAAAGCGCGCTGCTTCCAACTTTTCAAATGCCACCAGCACATCGGCTTCACCGCGCGGAATAATGGGCGAGAAGACGCGCGGTCCCCAGCGCAGGTGGGATGTGACGCTGCCGCCGCGCTGTGACATACCGTGCACTTCCGCCTTCTTGACATCAAAGCCCATTTTCAATCCCAATTCGGCCAGCACGTCGCTTGCCAGAATGGTGCCCTGACCGCCAACCCCAACCAGCGCAAAATTGATGCCTTCGCTTTTCATTGGGCAGCCTCCATCGTGGGTTTCCGGCTTTGCACTTGATTGCGGAACAGAATGGCATCCCGTGGGCAGATTTGGGCGCAAATTTCACATCCAGTGCACAGCAGCGGATCGATCAGCGCCAGCGGGCGATTCGTCTTGGCGTCCAGCACATCCGATTTAAGGATGGCCGGGCAGCCCACCCGGAAGCACAGCGTACAGCCATTGCATTTGTCGCTCACCACTTCCAACGGCAGCCAGCGGTTGCGGGCGGATGGCAGCAGGGCGCATTCCTCACGGGTGATCAGCACGGCGGGCTCATCCGATTTCATCCATTCCTTCAAAGTCTTTTCTATGGCAGCTACATCATAAGCCGGCAGCGTGAGAACTTTTTCAAATCCTAACGCTTTTACCAACGGTTCGATCTCGATTTCAATGGTGTCTTTGTGTTGCAGTGTGCGGCCGGTGCCGGGGTTGTCCTGGTGCCCGGTCATGCCGGTGACGCGGTTGTCCATGATGATGGTGATCACATTGCTGCGGTTATAGGCCACATTAATCAAGGCCGGGATGGCGCTGTGGAAGAAGGTTGAGTCGCCAATCACCGCCACATGCCGCTCTTTATCACCGGCTACGGCAGCTCCATGTGCCACACCGACGCTGGCGCCCATGCAGCCGACGGTATGCAGGGCATCCAGCGGCTGCACCATCCCCATCGTATAGCAGCCG
>DATBWK010000175.1:0-26934 GCA_036514835.1 Bellilinea sp. | reverse complement strand
GTTCAGAACTGCCAGGACTGCCATAACCCGCATAGCCTCGAGCTGCAGGTCAACAAATGCGTTGGCTGCCATACCGGCGTTACCGATTTAGAGTCGGTAAAGGAAATCCGCATGCAGTCTTCCATGGTTGACTATGATGGCGATGGCGACGTCGAAGAAGGTATCGCCTTCGAACTCCAGGGGCTGCAGGAAATGCTCCTGACTGCCATGCAGACGTATGCCACTGAGATTTCGGGTTCACCGCTGGTTTACTCGGCCACGGTTTACCCCTATTTCATCATCGATGCAAATGCAGATGGTGTTGCCGACGCTGGCGATACGGAAAAATATGCCAGTTGGACTCCACGTCTGGCTAAAGCCGCCTACAACTACCAGACATCCATCAAGGATCCTGGCGCCTTTGCTCACGGCGGCAAGTACATGATCGAGTTGGTCTTCGACTCCATCGAAGACATCAATACCCAACTCGCAACTCCAGTTGACCTGAGCACTGCCCATCGCGAAGACGCCGGACATTTCGCTGGTTCATCCGAAGCGTTCCGTCACTGGGATGAAGAAGGCGCCGTACCCGCCTCCTGTGCCAAGTGCCACAGCGGTTTGGGTCTGCCCACCTTCCTGGCTGAAGGCGCAGTTTTGTCCGTCGAACCATCCAATGGCTTGATGTGCGAAACCTGCCATGACAGCGTCTCTGAATTCACGCGCTATCAGACTGAAACCGCAACCTTCCCGAGTGGCGCTAAGCTCGGTTTCGAAGGCAATCCGGATGCCAACCTGTGCTTGAATTGCCATCAGGGGCGCGAGTCCACTGTTAGCGTTAACCGCGCAGTCGGCGATAAACCGCTCGATACAGTCGATGACACCCTTGCATTCCGCAATGTGCACTACTTTGCCGCCGGTGCTTCATTATTTGGCACCGACGCCAAGGGCGCATACGAATTTGCAGGGGAGGAATACCTTGGTCAATTCGCCCATGTCGATGGTTTCGCCACATGCGTCGATTGCCATGATGTTCACGCCCTTACTGTCAATACCGGCGCCTGCAAGGGTTGCCACCAGGTGGACGATCCGAAGCAAATTCGGTTCGAAGATCCAGCTGTCGATTACGATGGTGATGGCGACACCACCGAAGGTATCGCGGGCGAAGTCGAAACCCTGACCGAGAAGCTGCTGGTCGAGGTGCAGGATTACGCAGCCGATACTGCCGGTTCACCCATCGTCTACAACTCGCACGCATATCCTTACTTCTTCATCGATGCGAATGCTGACGGCGTTGCCGACGAAGGCGACACCGAACGGTATGTCAGTTGGACGCCGCGATTGCTCTTCAGTGCATACAATTACCAGTATGCTCTGAAGGACCCGGGCGTGTTCGCTCACAATGGCAAGTACATCATGCAAGTTCTGTATGACTCCATCCAGAGCTTGAATCCCGCCGGAGTGACCGGATTGACTCGGCCGTAAGATCGTCGAACGAATAGCCCCCATGGGAGACCGTGGGGGCTATTTTTATTAAGAATATGATATTTGTCTGATTATTTGAGAACATCGTCATTCAATTAATACAATTGTTACCAAAAATTTACTGATATAATGAGAGCGAGATTAAAAAAGACGGAGAACACGATGAAAAAATTTGGCCGCTGGTTGAAAAACCTGTTTTTCCCGCCGCATGACAGCCCGCCCGTTCGCCGCATTTTACCTTATGCCATAATCATCATCCTGGGTGGTGCGTTAACTCTGGGAACAACCTCCGCCTGGCAATACACCAATACATCAGTATTTTGCGGCACGGCTTGCCACACCATGCCGCCGCAGTATGTATCGCACATTAATTCTTCACACGTGCGGGTCACCTGTGAAGAATGCCACCTTGGCAGAACCGAACTGGGCGAGCAGATCGTCCGAAAGATCGAATATTCCTGGCAGACTGGTTCGGCGATGGTTACCGGGAATTATGAATACCCTATTCGGGCGAAGACCATGCGTCCGTCGGTGGATGTGTGTGAAACCTGTCACTTCCCCGAACAGTTCTCCACCGATTCGCTGGTGGAACTGAAACGGTTTGCGTATGACCAGGCCAATACACTGTCCTATACCTATTTGATTATGAAGACCGGCGGCGGTACTTCTCGTGAGGGCCTGGGCTTCGGCATTCACTGGCACATCGAGAATCCGGTCGATTTTATTGCCCTGGATGAAGAGCGACAGGTTATCCCATACGTGCGTGTCCAAAACGAAGACGGCAGCTACACCGAATACGTGGATACTGAATCCGGATTTGACACTGCCAACATCGACGAGAGTCAACTTGAGCGCATGGATTGCATGTCCTGCCATAACCGGACGTCGCATATCAGCGAGCAGCCGGATGAAGCCGTTGACTCTATGCTGTCGCGCGGCGCGATTTCCGCAGCCATCCCCGAAATCAAGATGCGGTCGGTGGAGTATTTGAGCAAACCATACGCATCGGTAGAAGAAGCTAAAACCGGTATCGGTGAACTGGCAGAGTTTTATCAAAAGAACTACAACATCTATTACAACGCCAATAAACCGGCGATTGACACCGCGGTAGATCAACTTGTCAATTACTTCGAAATCTCCAACTTCCCGGTGCAAAAATTCAACTGGGACAGTCATCCGGATAACGCGCAACATAAGTTTTCTCCCGGTTGTCTGCGCTGCCACGACGGCAAGCACCTGACGACCAGCGGCGAAGCCGTAAGGCTGGAATGCAACCTGTGCCATTCCATTCCGGTTGTGGCTGGCGCCGAAGAATTCCTGACCAATATCGAAATCAGCCGCGGACCTGAGCCTGAATCGCATACCAGTTCCAACTGGATTTCTCTGCATCGTGAATACTTCGACGCTACCTGTGTCAGCTGCCATACCGTCGAAGATCCCGGCGGTACCAGCAACACATCTTTCTGCTCGAACTCTGGCTGCCATGGCACGGAGTGGGAATACGCCGGATTCAATGCACCCGGGTTGAGACTGGTTCTGGCGGAGGAATTGAAGAAATATATCACGACAACACCTCCTGCTCCTACCACCGGGACTCCCGCTCCTGCGAACAGCTACGCATCCATCCAGGGTCTATTTGTAAAATGCACGGCTTGTCATGGAGAGAACGGCCAAAAAGGTGTGAACCTGACTTCCTATGAAACCATTATGGCAGGCGGGGATGATGGTGCGATTGTAGTTGCAAACCAACCGGATGAAAGTTCGCTGGTAACAAGCCAGCAAGACGCCAACCCTCACTTTGGACAATTTTCCGCCGAGGAACTGGCGCAAGTCATTGCTTGGATTGAGGCTGGCGCGCTAAAGTGACGATTGTCACAATAAAAGATTACGAATACCGCCCACTTAGGGCGGTATTTTTATTAATACAGGATTAATATTAATGTATAATTAATCTTGTCCCAAGATTTTATGAAATTAATATCGAGACCGCTTCCATTGATTTTGGAATAATTTTTCCTGTAAAGGAGTGGAGCAAAAGATATGGTACAGACGAAACGTACCCATTTTTCCTTGTTGATTCCGGTGATGCTGACAGTGCTGCTGGCGGCTGCATTCTTTATGGTGCAGACCGTATCCGCCGAGGACGGCGCTGCACCTGAAGGGCAATTGCCGGACAACACTCAATGTCTCTTGTGCCACGCTGACCCCGGGCAAACCCATAAATTCAGCAGTGGAGACGCAATTTCAATCAGTGTGGATCCGCAGTTTTTTGGTGAAGGTATACATTCGACCGTCAGCTGCCAGGCCTGCCATGCCAACATCAGCGGCTATCCCCATCCGGAAAACTCGGCTGTAACAGAGCGCGAATACACCCTTCAATATAAAGATTTGTGCAAACAATGCCACACCGTTCAGGCTGAAGAACTGCTGGACTCTTCGCACACGAAGATGGCAGATGCAGGCAACCTTGAGACGCCGATCTGCGCGGATTGCCATAATCCGCATGCCGATAAACCGTTTGCAAAAGATGCGAACGGCGAACTGACTGGCGCTACTCACGCACGGATCGCGAATATCTGTGCACAATGCCACAGCACCATCTTTGAGCAGTATGCCGACAGTGTCCACGGCTCAGGCGTGCTCGTGGATAAAAATCCGGATGTACCTTCCTGTACCGACTGTCACGGTGTTCACACCATTTCTGGTCCTTCCAGTGTCGCCAGCTTCCGGTTGACATCGCCGAACATTTGCGCCAAGTGCCACACCGATGAAGCCAAGATGGGCAAGTACGGTCTCTCGACACAAGTCTTGAAGACCTACATCGCTGACTTCCACGGCACAACCGTTACCCTTTTCGAAAAGACGGATCCCGATCAACAGACCAATATGCCGGTATGTTTCGATTGCCATGGCGTTCATAACATCCGCCGTGCAGACGATCCGCAAAAGGGTCTGCAGGTGAAAGAGAATTTGCTTGGCACCTGCCAGCGCTGCCATCCGGATGCCACCATCAACTTCCCGGATTCATGGCTCAGCCATTACATCCCATCGCCGGAACATTCGCCGTTGGTTTACTATGTAGGGCTGGTTTACAACATTTTGATCCCGGTTGTGCTTGGCGTAATGGCACTCTTCATCCTCACTGATGTTTATCGCAAGATCAGAAATAAGGGGAAGAAGGCCAAGACCGAAAGCCCTGATTCATCAACATCCGCTTTCAGTCAGGATGAAAAGTAGGCTAAGGAGCAGATGAAATGACTGAAAACAACAAGACAATCCTCCGTTTTGACAAACTCCGCCGCATCGAGCACGTGCTGCTGATCGTATCGTTCACCACCCTGGCGATCACCGGCTTGATTCAAAAATACCCCAACAACGCGGTTTCTCTCGGGCTGGTAACACTGCTCGGCGGGATTCCTTTCGTTCGTATCATTCACCGCATCGCCGCGGTTATGTTCCTGCTCGAAGCGGTTTACCACTTCGTGGTGATGGGATACATCTTGTATGTCCAGCGCAAAAAACCAACCATGGCGCCTGGCCTGAAAGATGCGACCGATGGCATTCAAGCTACCGCCTATAACCTTGGCCTGCGTAAAGAGGCGCCTAAAATGGGCCGCTACAACTTTTCCGAAAAGGCTGAGTATTGGGCATTGATCTGGGGTTTGTTCATGATGGGGTTAACCGGCCTTATGCTGTGGAACCCGATCTTCACCTCGAAAATTCTGCCCGGACAATTCATCCCGGCAGCCAAGGTTGCACACGGATTAGAAGCAGTTCTAGCTGTGCTGGCAATTATTCTCTGGCATTTCTACCATGTCCATATCAAACATTGGAACTGGAGCATGATTCGCGGAACACTGTCTCGTGAAGAGATGGAAGAGGAACATTTGCTGGAGCTGGAAGAGATGGAAAAAGGCGAACCAGTCGCAGCACCTGATCCTAAGGTAATTGCGAAACGCAAAAAGATCTTTTACCCATTCGCAGCAGTGACGACGATCATTCTGGTGGCGCTGATCGTGGCTTTTGTTACCTTTGAAGAGACTGCCATCACCACCGTGCCGCCGCTGCCGGAGCAGGGCGAAGTCTTCGTGCCCCTGACGCCGACACCTTTACCGACCAAGGCGCCTACAGCAACACCAGGCCCGCAGGCGGAATTGCCAGCTGGACCGCTGACGTATTCGACTGGTATTGGCGATATGTTTGTTGAAAGATGCGGCTCCTGCCACGGCAGTCTCGGAGGATTGTCCGTAAAGACCTACGAGGACCTGATGAAGGGCGGAAATACAGGCCCAGTAATTATAGCCGGCGATGCAGATAACAGCCTGGTGATCACTAAACTGGCAGACGGCAAGCACCCTGGCGCATTTGAGGCAGCTGAACTCGCGAAAATTATCGAGTGGATTGACGCGGGAGCCACCAAGTAACTTTATTCCGAATCAATTGAAACCCCCGCTCAGGCGGGGGTTTTGTTTTCGATACCTGCCCTGGATTGCAGCAGTCTGAAAATACAGACGCTGCTGGAAGGACCGTCCAGGTCAATTTTACGGGTCTGGCTGGCGGTCATCCCCGTCAGATTTTCAAGTGACAGCCGGTCCACCTGGCATAATTCCGGATGCTGGCGAATGATGGCAGAAAACGGACAGTTATGGAAAAAGACCTGTGGGCCGGCTGCGTGTGCCTCCCATCGGGCCTGGTAGGGGCGTTCATTAATGATTTGGATAACTGCGTTCAAGCGCTGCGATAAATAGGTCTCATTGGCGCTCAGCGCTGGCGCAGGGAACATGGAATGAGCCAGGGCAGCCAAACCTTTCTCGTCGGAATTACCGGCTTGCAGCATTTTCAATAGTGTGTCTGCCAGGTGAGCCAGACCATCCGGCCGAGCAGAAGCTGATAGTTGGTAGGTTTTGGCCGGACGGCCGCGGGGTTTGCCCGTGGAATGCAAGACCAGCGGCATTTGCACCACCTGACCATTCTGCAACATGGAGTTCAAATGGTAGCGAATATCAGCGCGGGTGAGGTTGAGCAAACGGCTCAACTCCTCCACAGAAAGATTGGGAGAAAGGCTCAACGTCTCTAGAATCCGATCGCGGGTGGTGGGCTCCATGATTTTATTATAGTGAATTAGGATGAATAAAGCAAAAAAATTTTGACTTTAATGTTGATTGACAGGGTGGGTTTAAGCGCTAAAATAGAGCCATGGGGGCGGTAAATTGTGTGGTTTGATTCCTCAGCCAGCAGGAGTACATTCTTATGACAGACCAAAATCCTCAGTCTTCGAATATTGAAATACCTTTGGAAATTCAAAACCAGGTCAGTGTAACTTCCCTGGATAAAATCTATGCCTGGTCTCGCATGAACTCGATGTGGCCGATGATGTTTGGCCTGGCTTGCTGCGCGATTGAGATGATCGTGCTGGCAGCCAGCCGCTTCGACATCGCCCGTTTTGGCATGGAAGTCATGCGCCCTAGCCCGCGCCAATCGGATTTCCTGATTGTTTCCGGCACGGTCACCAAAAAAATGATTCCACAAATAGTGCGCCTGTACAACCAGATGCCGGAACCCAAGTATGTGGTGGCAATGGGAGCCTGTGCATCAGGCGGCGGTCCATTCAAAGAAGGCTATTCCGTCGTCTCTGGCGTGGACAAATTCATCCCGGTGGATGTATATATTCCGGGCTGCCCGCCAACCCCGCAGGCACTGTTAAACGGTCTGATTGCCTTGCAGAAAAAAGTCCAAAAAGAGCAGATTAAATCATCTGAGTGGTATGCCAAGGGAGCTGAAGCTGCTGCTCCCGTTCCGGTGCTTGGCCCTGATTTGATGGATCCGCGCAAGTATAAATTAATCTACAAAGAAACTCATAAATGCGTCGACATTGAGACTCCCGTCGAGACCGAGCAGAAGGAAGGCCAAGATGAGTGAAGAACAAGTTACCGTAGCTCAAGTACCGGATATTTCACTGCAATTTGACGGAAAGGTGACTACTGATACCCGTCCCGGCTACAGTGGATTCATAGTCGGCGCTGAAAACCTACTCGAAGTGGTGAAGTCTCTGCGTGATGAATGGGGATTCGATTATCTGTCATCGGTCACTGGCGTGGATTATCTGCCCGAGGGAAAGATGGAGGTGGTTTACCACCTGTACCGCACGATCGGCGGTCCGGCACTGGTACTCAAAGTACAGGTGCCGCGCGACGAGGCGGTTGTCCCTTCGCTGTATGATCTGTTCAAGAGCGCTGACTGGCAGGAACGGGAAGCCTGGGACCTGCTGGGCATCCACTTCGAAGGACACCCGGACTTGCGCCGCATACTGACCTGGGAAGGCTTTGCAGGGCATCCATTGCGCAAGGATTGGAAGGAAGCCTACTTCGAGGAAGAGACCAAACCGTATAAATCACGCTGGCCGGAAGGTCAGACAGGGTATATCGAAAGCAACAACCCGTTTCATGACAATGTCCAATATCCGAGCGGGTTTGACCCGGACACCTGGATTTCCGCCGCTGAAGAAGCTCTCTACGCCAGCGCCAAGAAAATTGGCCGCGACGAGGAACTGCACACCGATACGGTGGTGGTAAACCTGGGACCGCAGCACCCGTCCACCCACGGCGTGTTTCGCATGGTGGCGGCGCTGGACGGCGAGCAGGTGGTTTTTCTGAAACCGGTGGTTGGTTATTTACACCGCAACCATGAGAAAATTGGCGAACGCAATACCTACCTGCAAAACATGCCATTCACTGACCGGCTGGATTACGTCTCGTCGATGAGTAATAATTTCGGCTACGCCCTGGCGGTGGAAAAGCTGATGGGAATCCAACCGCCTGAACGAGCCGAGTACATCCGGGTGATGATGGCGGAACTGACGCGTTGGATGAACCATGTGTTCTCCTTCGGCTTCCTGTGGAACGACCTGGGATCTTACTTTACCCCGATGATCTATGCGCTGGAAGAACGCGAGTTGATCCTTGATATTTTCGAAGCGGTCAGCGGGTCGCGCATGATGTGCAATTACTTCCGCTTTGGTGGGGTAGCACGTGATTTACCGGCTGGGGTGCTGGATAAGGTCAAAGAACTGGTATTTGAACGTATGCCGCGCCGGCTGGATGACATTGACAAAATGCTGTCGACCAACGAGATTGTCCGCAATCGCTGCATCGGCTGTGGTGTGTTGACCGCTGAGATGGCTATCAATAACGGCGCTTCAGGGCCAAACCTGCGCGCTTCCGGTGTGCCGTATGATATTCGCCGTGCGGATCCCTACAGCATCTATGACCGGCTGGACTTCGATGTGGTGGTCCATTACCACGGCGATGTCTTCGACCGCTACCTGACCCGGCTGGACGAAGCCCGCCAGGCTAACCGCATCCTGCAGCAGGTGGTGCGTGACATCCCGGAAGGGCCGATTATGACTGGCAAGCCCGCTTATCAGGTGCGTGTGCCGGCTGGCGAGTCGTACGGACGGGTGGAAGCACCCAAGGGTGAACTTGGCTTCTACATTGTGTCAACGGGTAAACCCAATCCGTGGCGGTATCACGTGCGGTCGCCAAGCTTCATCAACCTGATCAGCCTGGAAGATATGTGCCGCGGCGGCAAGATCGCGGATGTGGTGCTCAATTTGGGCGCCGTCGACATTGTGCTGGGCGAAGTTGACCGGTAGGAGGTAGAAATGACTGGAAAAGGTTTCCTCAGCATGTTGTTCGGCGTATTCAAGCGCTTTGTCATGACCTATGTGGAAGATTTCCGCAAAGGCAAAGATCGTTACTACACCGCAGAAGGCATCGAATCACGGCGCAAGGCAGATGTGGATGGGATTTTCACCATTCAGTATCCGGAAGAAAAGCTGCCGGTGCCGGAAGAATTCCGTTTTCTTCCGTTCCTGGTCTACGAAGAAGGCGAAAATGGCGAAAAGGATCTTCGCTGCACCTCCTGCGGAATCTGCGCCAAAGTTTGTCCGCCGCAGTGCATCTGGATTGTGCGCACCAATGACCCGGTCACCGGAAAGCCGATCCCAGAGCCGAAAGAGTTCTACATCGATGTGGATATCTGTATGAACTGCGGTTTATGCGCAGAATACTGCCCATTCGATGCCATTAAAATGGATCACGACTACGAAATTGCTTCCTACACCCGGGAAGGCAATATTTATGGCATCGAAAGACTGTCAAAACCGCTATCCTATTACTCGGGAATTCGGCCGACGAATTTTGCAGCCGAAGAAATCGCCCGCCAGGAGAAGGAAGCCATGAAGGCCGCCGCTAAAAAGCCGGCAGCCCCTGTCGAGGGTGCCTGATAGTGTTCTGTTTAATGGTCGAGGGATCATGTATAATAGCGATACGGAGTTAATGTTTCCGCTGCGAGTTGTCCCGCTACTGGCGGGTCAACGCGGCGAAAAGTGGAAAGCCATTGTCGATCAAGTTATCGCTCAAGGCGCCACCGATATCGAACAATCAGCATTCACGCTGATGATGGTGCGGTTGGGCGGCTGCCAGGGCTGCAGCGTTGATTCGTTTCGCGGAATGCGCGGCTGTACAGCCTGTGCCAAGCAAACGGTAAAACGCTACCGCGGCTCAGACTCCGATTTGGAGACTCAGTTCGTCCAGGCGCAAAAGGATATCGAACAGCATCTGGCAAAGCCCTAGAATTATTATTGTTATACAGGTTTCATCGCGAAAAGGATATTGTGTTTATGGTTGAACAGTCCATTACCCGAGATGCTGTCATGGCAGCGCTCGCTACCGTGCAAGAACCGGAATTACACCAGGATCTGGTGAGCTTGAACATGATCCACAATCTGGATATTCAAGACCACGCTGTCAAATTCGATATTATCCTGACCACTCCAGCCTGCCCGCTTAAGGGGAAAATTGAATCGGATGCCCGCCGGGCTGTACTAGGCGTTGAAGGTGTTAAGACCGTGGTCATCAAACTGGACGCCAACGTGCCCACGGATGGCCGGGCACGGGGATTAATGCAGCTGCCAGTGAAAAATGCGGTCGCTGTGGCTTCCGGTAAAGGCGGCGTTGGAAAATCGACGGTTGCAGTCAACCTGGCGGTATCTCTGGCAAAAAGCGGAGCAAAAGTTGGGCTGCTGGATGCCGATATCTACGGACCCAATGTGCCGACCATGATGGGTGTTGACCACCTGCCGCCGATGCGTTCGGAGAAAATTGTTCCAGCTGAAACCTACGGCGTTAAAATGATGTCGATTGGCTTTCTGGTGCCGCCCGGTCGGGCGTTGATCTGGCGCGGACCCATGCTGCACTCCGCCATCCGTCAGTTCCTGGCAGATGTAGAGTGGGGCGAGTTGGATTATCTGATCATTGATCTGCCGCCGGGCACCGGTGACGCGCAGCTCAGTCTGGCACAATCGCTGCCGCTCTCCGGCGGGGTTATCGTCACGCTCCCGCAAGCGGTATCTTTGGAAGACGCCAACCGCGGCATGCAAATGTTCCGCGAGCTGAATGTGCCCATCCTGGGCGTGGTCGAGAACATGAGCTACCTGGAATTGCCGGATGGCACCCGGGTGGACGTTTTTGGGCAGGGCGGCGGAGAACGGATGGCGAAGGAAAATGAAGTGCCATTCCTTGGCGCGATCCCCATGGACCCAGCGGTGCGCGTCGGTGGAGACGCCGGCAAGCCTATCGTGGTCACGCACCCCGAATCAGCTGCCGGGAAGGCACTTATTTCTATCTCTGAGCAACTAGCGGCACGTCTCAGCGTGGAAGCTTTCAAGAATCAAACCAGCGTCAAGATCGAGATGGTAGGATAAACCACTATGGGCATGACAACCATACAAAATATCGTTGGAGTGCGTTTCTCGAAAGTCGGGAAAATTTATCATTTCGACGCCACCAGCCTGAGCGACGTCAAAACCGGTGATTCAGTAGTGGTTGAGACCGCTCGCGGCTGGCAGCTCGGCGAGGTCGCCCAGGTCGTTGACCCCATGGTAAACAAACCGGAAGGCGACCTGAAAGCAGTCAGCCGGTTAGCAACCCCGCGGGATTTGCTGCTGCGCAAGGTATGGCAGGTACGCGAATTGGATGTGGTGGAAGCTGCCCGTAAACGCGCCGAAGAGCTGAAACTCTATAATGTCAAGATTGTCAGCGCCGAGTACAGCTTTGACGGCTCCCGATTGGCGATTATGTATTCCACCGACAGCGAAGAAAAAGTCGATCTCAAGTCGCTGCGGTCGGATATGCAGAAAATTTACACACCCACTCAGGTGGAGATGCGCCAAATTGGCCCGCGGGATGTGGCTAAAATCATTGGCGGCATGGGCGCCTGCGGTCTCGAGAAACGCTGCTGCTCGGCATTTTTGACCGACTTCAGCTCCATTTCGATCCGCATGGCCAAAGAACAGGGCATTTCGCTCAGCCCGACCGAGATAACCGGTATGTGCGGACGGCTGCGCTGCTGTTTGATCTACGAATACGATACCTATACCGAGCTGCGAAAAGGGCTGCCGAAACGCGGCAAGCACATCACTACACCTGTAGGCGAAGGGAAAGTGCTGGATGTGTCTCCCCTGGCTGGGACAGTACGAGTGGAGATCCCGGAACTCGGTATCCGCGAGTTCACCAAGGAAGAATTGAGCGGGACACCAGAAGTACCAACAGTGAGCGCTCTGGACATAAACGTGGCTGATAGTGCAGCAGGCGAAGCAAGGTTGACGCCGCCACCGGCTCAATCCAGGCCAGGCGAACAACCGGGAACACCAGGCGAGGTCAAACCATTTGGACCGCAACAGCATGAAGGCCGGCAGGGGAGGCGCAAGCGTGGTGGACGGCGGCACTGAGGGGTGGGAAACTCCGCAAAAGATCCTGGTTATTTTAGCCCATCCGGATGATCCTGATTTTTTCCTGGGCGGCAGCATCGCACGCTGGACCGAGGCGGGTCACCACGTGGAATATTGCCTGTTCACCCGCGGCGATAAGGGGGTTAATGGTCGAATCGCCGACCCGGTTGAATTGGGCAAACTGCGTGTAGTCGAACAAACCGAAGCTGCGGCTGTGCTGGGCGTCAGAAAAGTTCAATTTCTGAACTATGAGGACGGTTATTTGACACCGGATATGGAAACCCGCCGCGAGATTGTGCGGGTGATCCGTACCATCAAGCCGGATATCGTTGTTTCCTGCGATCCAACGAACTATTTTCATCGTGCCAATAAAATCAATCATCCCGATCATCGTGCAGCGGGTCAAATAGTGGTGGACGCAGTCTTTCCGGCGGCGGGTAACCCGATGTTTTTCCCGGGGATGCTCAATGAGGGTTTTGAAGCGCATAATGTGAAAGAGTTGTGGCTGTCGCTGCCTATCGCTGCCGATATCAGTTTGGATGTTACCGCTCAATGGAATAAAAAATTTGAGGCGCTGCAACGTCACCGCAGCCAGATTACTGACGTTGAAGCACTGCGGAAAAACTTGTTGAGCCGCCGGACCCCGGATAGCACCGACGAGAATCCTCAATTCCTTGAGCATTTTCGACGAATTATCTTCTAAATAATCCATTCGGAAGGTCTACTATGCATCCCATTCTTGCCCGTGCACTCGTACTCAAAGCCAGGACAATCGATTGGCGGCGCGATCTGCATACTCACCCCGAGTTAGGTTTTCAGGAGGTGCGGACTGCGGGAGTTATCGCAGCTGAGTTGGCCCGCCTGGGGTACATTGTTAAACATGGCATTGGAAAAACTGGCGTGGTTGGACTGCTACAGGGCGGGAAGCCCGGTCCGTGTGTTATGCTGCGCTTCGATATGGATGCACTGCCGATTCAGGAGCAAAGCGGGGCGGCATATGCCTCGGTCAACGCTGGTGTGATGCACGCCTGCGGTCATGATGGCCATGTTGCTGTTGGATTGACGGCGGCAAACCTGTTAAAAGAGCTGCAGCCCTCGCTGGACGGCACAATCAAACTGGTGTTTCAGCCGGCTGAGGAAGGCCTGGGGGGCGCTGAAGCCATGATTCAAGACGGTGTGCTGCATGACCCAATCCCACAGGCTGCTTTGGGATTGCATTTATGGAATGATCAGCCGGTCGGCTGGGCTGCGGCGACAACCGGACCATTTATGGCTGGCGCGGACATGTTCAAGATCAAGATTACCGGAAAAGGCGGACACGGCGCCATGCCGCACCTGACTGCTGACCCGGTTTTAGCGGCGGTGCAGGTAGTCGCCGCCATGCAGAGCGTAATCTCACGCAATGTACCGCCGTTTGATTCGGCGGTGGTGAGTGTGACCCAAATTCAAGCCGGCACATCATTTAACATCATTCCTGGCGACGCGGAATTAGCCGGCACAATTCGCACCTACACCCGTGAAGTGCGAGAATTGGTGCATACTCGAATACGCAGCATCGTCGAGTCGATTAGCCAGGGGATGGGTTGCCAGGGCGAGGTTCAACTGGTGGAATATACACCACCGGTAGTCAACGCACCCGAGATTACGCGTATTGTTCAGGAAGCGATTCATACGGTTGCACCCGAAATACAGTTGAGCACCGACGCCCGCTCATCCGCGTCTGAGGATATGGCACTATTTCTTCAAAAAGTGCCGGGATGCTTCTTTTTTATTGGCAGCGGGGTGGCAGATGCAACCCAACGCTTTGGGCACCACCATGCCAAATTTGACATCGATGAGAACGTGTTGCCAATCGCAGCAGCAATCATCACCCAGGCGGCGTTGAACCTGATGGCGCGGTGAACTGACCTGGCAAGTCTGCGTTTGGTATTGCTAAACGGGCTGGATTACCGAGGGCGGGGGTACCGGGGGCAGCAAACCCGTCTGGCGCAGCGAATCGTCAAGTTTTTCGAGTTGACCGATGGCTCGCAAGCCGCTGACCAGACCCCATATGACGATCAGGTGAAATACAAACGCAAACAGGTCCGGCTTGTCCCAGACGAACAGGACTGCCAATCCATCCAGGGCATAGACGATTATGCCGGCAATAAACGCCCAACACTGGCGTTTGTTGGCAAAGATGCCAAATAGTACGAAGATAAGGATAATGAGCAGGGTGATTACCCAGCCGAATATTCGCAGGACAATGAAAGATTCTTGAGGAAAGTCCTGACCAAAAAGAAATACCAGGGCATCGATAATCTGCGTTATACCCAGGCCAAATACGAAATTAATGGTTGATCCGAACTCGATCAGAATGGTATTGATCACTGAGAGAGCTGCGATCCAGTAGAACCAGTTGGCGCCGTTGCGCAGGCGGCTTTGCAGACGCAATCTTTGTTCGAGCGGATGGATGGTCGCACCTGATGCTGCCGTAAAGAGGGTTGATTTTTTAAACATAGACTCCTCAGGTCATTTCTGATGTAAACGCCGTCAAAGGGATTGATGAATAGTATAGAGAAAATCACGCTCATTGAAAACAGTTTGGACTGAACAAAAATGCAAATAAATGCTGCCATTTGCGCATTTCTTCCCGGTTTCACGGGATAAAGGTCAGTCTTGACTTTGATTAAAGCCGGTGCTATACTCGTCTTGTGTGAATAATCTGATTAATCAAATGATTTGTTTTGGGCGCTAAAATATGCTGCGCGAACAAGTACCAACCGACCGACTCTCTGAATTTTTATGTTACCTGGCCTGCAATGATTCCAACGGCCAGGGCGACCGCATTCCACCGCTGGCAGAGTTAAGCACCGAGCTCGGTATCAGCGTGGCTAGCCTGCGCGAGCAGCTCGAGGTGGCTAAAGTCATGGGACTGGTTGAGGCGCGTCCGCGGACTGGCATTCGCAAACTGCCGTACACCTTCAGGCCGGCGGTGGTGCAAAGCCTCAACTATGGCCTTGTTGTGCTGCCGGAGGCCTTCAAATCCTTTTCGGATTTGCGTAATCACATTGAAGCAGCGTACTGGGCGCAGGCGGTGCAAGCGCTCAACGAGGAAGACCATGCCGAGCTGCGCGGATTAATCATACGAGCGCAGGATAAATTACATGGTCAGCCGGTGCAACTGCCATATGCAGAACACCGTGCGTTGCATTTAACCATCTATAAACGCATCAATAATCCATTCGTTATTGGATTGTTAGAAGCTTATTGGGAAATCTACGAGGCCTTTGGCCTGGCCGTTTATTCCGATCTGGACTACCAGGAACGGGTGTGGGATTACCATGCCCGCATGGTCGAGGCTATTTGCAGCCGGAACATTTCCACCGGGTATGACGCGTTGATGGAGCACATGGATTTGATTTATCAACGCGAGAAAAAGCCTGTGACACAGGCGTTCGAATAACAGCACACATCACCGCATCATTAGTCAAGGAGAATTTATGTCTCAAGCACAGCCTGCAACCAAAGAGATCCCACCAAAAGCGGGCAAAAAGATCATCAATGATTTTTGCATGACCTTCAGCACCATTAATGGCTCAGGCAGCGCCACCGCCAACACCATTTTGCTGCGCAGCCTGTTTCGCATGGGGATCCCGGTCAACGGAAAAAATATCTTCCCATCCAACATTCAAGGACTGCCAACCTGGTACTCCATCCGCTTGAGCAAGAAAGGCTACCTGGCACGGGTTGAAAAAGATGACATCGTGGTCGCCATGAATCCAGCCACGATCAGCACTGAAATCGAATTCATGGTTCCAGGTGCGGTGCTTTTCTACGCGGACGACATCAAGATTACCGGAGTTCGTGAAGATATCATCACTTATCCGATGCCGGTGCGCAAGCTGATCAAAGAAGCGGATGTCCAGCCAAACCTGCGCGACTACGTTGCCAACATGGTGTACGTTGGAATCGTAGCGCAAATGATCGGCATAGACATGGACGTCATTTACAAAACGCTGGATTACCACTTCAAGGGCAAGAAAAAAGCGGTCGATTCCAACTGGATGATCATCGAAGCCGCGGCTAAATGGGCGCAGGAAAATCTGGTCAAAAGCGATCCGTATTACGTCGAAAAAATGCCGGAACTCAAAGATTACATCATGGTCGATGGCAATACTGCTTCGGCTTTGGGCGCTATCTACGGCGGACTGCAATTTGTCGCCTGGTACCCGATCACCCCGGCTTCCAGCCTGGCAGAATCTGCCATTGAATACCTGCCGCAATTGCGTAATGATCCGGAGACCGGTAAAGCCACGTATGCGGTGGTTCAGGCGGAAGATGAACTGGCAGCGGTAGGCATGGCAATCGGCGCCGGCTGGGCCGGTCTGCGATCCATGACCTCCACTTCCGGCCCGGGAATTTCGCTCATGGGCGAATACCTCGGGTTAGCCTACTACGCCGAAGTTCCGGTGGTGGTGTGGAATGTACAGCGTGTGGGTCCATCCACTGGTCTGCCGACCCGTACCGCGCAGGGAGACCTGACGCAGGCGGCGTTCCTCAGCCACGGCGACACACAATACGTCATCCTGCTGCCGGGCTGCGCCAGCGAATGCTTTGAATTTGGCTGGAAAGCCTTTGACATCGCCGAGCGTCTGCAGACCCCGGTGATGATCCTGAGTGATCTTGACCTGGGCATGAATACCCATATGGTCAAGACCTTCAAGTATCCGACCAAACCAATGGACCGCGGCAAGGTGCTGTGGGAAGAAGACATTCAAAAATTAGTAGATGAAGGCAAGCCCTGGGGACGCTATCAGGATGTTGACGGTGACGGCATTCCCTATCGCACAATTCCGGGCAACCGCAACACGCACGCACCTTACTTTGCCCGCGGCACCGGTCATGATGAAATGACGCGCTACTCGGAAGATCCCAGTGTATGGGAACGCGGCATGGAGCGCCTCAAGAAGAAAATCAACAGCCATAAGGAGCTTTATCCTCGGCCGGAAATCCAGCACATGGATGGCGCTAAACTAGGCATCATTGCTTATGGATCCACTGGTCCGGCGATCGACGAAGCGCGCGACCTGCTGGCTGCTCAAAAAATCCCAACCGATTACCTGCGGGTGCGCTCGATCCCGTTCAATGACGAAGTCTGCGATTTTCTGCACGCATACGATCGAACGTACGTGGTTGAAATGAACCGCGATGGTCAGATGCGGCAGTTATTAGCGATGGATTATTCGGATTGCGGTTCGCGGCTGGTTTCGGTCGCCCATACCGACGGTATGCCGCTATCCGCAGAATGGATCGTGAATTCCATTCTGAAGCTGGAGGAGAAATAAGATGGCAACCCAAACTCAGGTCAATGTAGCGGGGCTTACCCGCAACGACTATAAAGGTTCACCCAGCACTTTGTGTCAGGGCTGCGGTCATAACTCGATCTCCAGCCAGATCGTGGCGGCGTTGTACGAGTTGAATATCGTCCCTGAAAACGTGGTCAAGTTTAGCGGCATCGGCTGCTCGAGTAAGAGCCCCACTTACTTCCTCAACCGCACCTTCGGATTCAATGGTTTGCACGGGCGCATGAGTTCGTTGGCGACCGGCGCCATGTTCGGCGATGTGACACTCAAAGCGGTGGGCGTCAGCGGTGACGGCGATACTGCCAGCATCGGCATGGGCGGCTTCAAGCACATGGTTCGCCGGAACGTGCCTATCGTTTATATCGTGGAGAACAATGGCGTCTACGGGTTGACAAAGGGTCAATTCTCGGCGACGGCTGAGAAGGGTCTGGAACTCAAACATCGAGGCCGCAACGTGTTCGGTCCGGTCGATATCTGCATGGAAGCGCTGGCTTCCAACGCAACATTTGTGGCCCGCAGCTTTGCCGGCGACCCGAAACAGGTGAAGGAAATTATCAAAGCCGCATTCAGTCACAACGGCATCGCTGTAATCGACATCATCAGTCCCTGTGTCACCTTCCACAACAAGGAAGATTCATTTCACTCCTATACCTGGGGCAAGGCCAACGAGTCGCCGCTGCACGACATTTCTTACGTTGCGCCGCGCGACGAGATTTTCATCGAGGATTACGAAGAAGGCACCACCCAGGAGGTCACGCTGCATGATGGCGCGACTGTGGTGTTGAAGAAGCTCGAGAAAAGTTATGATCCCTGCAACATCTACGAAGCCTACCGGGCGATCGAGGAAGCCGAACAGAACCATTGGCTGCTGACCGGAATCTTCTACATCGAGCCTGGGGCTCCCACGCTGTTCGACAGCTACGATCTTGTCGAGAAGCCCCTCAACCGGTTAACCCCAAATGAGTTGCGGCCTTCGAAGGGATCGCTGGAAAAACTTTCCGCGCACTTCGCGCTGTAAGGACGATGATTAATTTCAAAAAAGCTGGATGGGATTTCCATCCAGCTTTTTTATTTCGATCCGCGCACAACAGGCCGGTCGGGATCGCGAATCCATTCCGACCACGAACCAACATACAGGCGCGCCATGGGCAAGCCGGCAAGCGCCATGGCTACCAGATGGTGAGCGGATGTGACGCCGGAACCGCAATATACCACTGCTTTTTCGGCCGACGAACCAGCCAGCAACGCTTCGAAGTCTTCCCGCAGGGAGGATTCTGGCTTGAAAAGACCGTTGCGATCCAGGTTTAATCCGTGGTAACGGTTGATTGCGTTTGGAATGTGGCCGGCAACCGGGTCGATGGTTTCGAGTTCACCACGAAAGCGTTCCGGCGCGCGGGCATCGATGAGCGGCACACTGTGTTGCGCAGAAATGACCTGTACTTCGCCTGTTGTGACCACCATGCGCGGATCCGGCGCACCGCTAAACACCACAGCTTTGTTGGTGTGACTGCCATACTCTATGGGCAGGTTCAGGTGTTTCCAGCGTTCCAAACCGCCATCCAACACCGCGACACGTTCATGACCGTAATACTTGAGCAGCCACCACAGGCGGGCAGCGTAACTGCCGCTGGTGGTATCGTACACCACCACCTGTTTGGAGCGGTCGATGCCGAAACGTCCCAGCGTTTCGCGGAACGATTCTGGCTCCGGCAGCGGGTGGCGCCCATTGATGGCAGTGTGCGGTCCGGAAAGGTCGTAATCCAGGTGGGCGTATACCGCGCCAGGGATGTGACCGTAGAGGTAGTTCTGGAAGCCCCAGCCAGGTTGCGCCAGGTCAAAGCGGCAATCGACGATCACCCAATCGGAGTTCTCGAGCCGCGAGTGCAGATCGACTGCCGAGATAATATGCGTATAGCCATTAATTATGGACATAAGTGTGCCAATGATACTGCTAAAGCGTGATGCGGTAAAGCCGGTGGCGCTTGAAAAGATGCACGCCGGCGTTGATAAAATCCGAAAGACTGGCAAAATTGCGCTCGTCCACCTGGATCATTTCGGCGAATTGGGCATTCGCCGCTCGCAGGGTGCGCTCGACCTCGGCGTACAACAGCATGTTGGCGCCGCGCCCCTGATATTTGGGGAGCAGTCCCAGACCATTTAAATCAACATGGCGAGTGTCCCGCATAGCTTTCAGCAAGGTGATCCAGCCGAATGGAAACATCCTGCCGCCCGTTTTTTGCAGGGCGGCATTGATGTTGGGATACCCTAAAAGAAAACCGGCAATTTTATCATCGCGAGTGATGATTTTGATTAGATTCGGATTGGCGATCTGGTAGATGCTCCGTGCCATCAGCTCAAATTCTTCCGGCGTGCTCGGGTAATAGTTGGGATTGTGCAGGAAAGCCTCGCGATAAACCACGTCCACCATCGGAATCCAGGGTTTGAGGTCGCGCTTGTGCAGGAATTGGATGACCTTGAAATTGCCGCGTTCCGCCACCCGGTCGGCGGCTGCAAAAATCTTTTCCGGCAGCTCATCGGCTGGCACCATATAGCCGGATAAAAGGTCAGCTTCCTTGACGAAGCCATAACTTTTGAGCAGCTTCTGGTAATAGGGAAAATTATAGGGAATTCCGACCGCCGGGAGTATCTCAAAGCCTTCTACCAGCAGTCCAAAGCCCTGAGAGCGCAAAAATCCACGCGGACCGAGGATGGAAGTGATGCCTTGACGGCGTGCCCAAGCCATAGATGCATCGAGCAAACCATTGGCTATAGTCTGGTCTTCAATCGAGTCGAAATAGTAGAAAAAACCCACTTCCCGTTTGTAGTGGGCGGAATAATTACGGTTGTGCAGCACAGCGATACGGCCTACAACCTTTTGTCCTTCTTCCGCCAGAAAGAATTGGGCTTTGGAATGGCGGTAAAAAGGATGGCGTTTCTGGTCGAATACCAGGCGGGCAGCCGAGTGCAGTTCAGGCACCCAGTAAGGATTGCCTTGGTAAAGCCGGTGTGGGAAATCGATAAAACGGTTGACGTTACGCTGGTCGGCGGGATCGACGGGGACGATATTCATTTATTCTGACTGTGCGGTGTTAAGCCCATTCACCGACGGTGTGCAGCAAGGCAAAGTTGGGCAGGCGGGCAGTGCCAACCGGGAAACCGGAGATGACGATGACCTGTTTGCCGATTTCGACTGCGGTGGAGGATAATAATGCGGCTTCAACGCTGGCAATCATCGACTCGACGGTCGAGGCGAAGGGAACCAGGAATGGCGTAACCCCCCATAAAATATTCAAACGGCGGAAGGTTTCGACGTTGGGCGTGAAGGCATAAATGGGCACGCCAGGCCGGCTCTTGGACATCAGGATCGCAGTTCGGCCGGATTCGGTAAATACTGTGATGCCGGCAACATTGCGGTCATGAGCCAGTTCTCGTGCAGCCTGGGTGATCGAGAAAGCGTCGTCCTGGAAGGCGTCATCTGGCTGCGAGAACACATGCCCGTATTCCTCGGAATTGTTTTCCGCCTGGCAAACAATGGACGCCATCATTTTGACGCTCTCGACTGGGTAAGCCCCGCTGGCGGTCTCGCCGGAGAGCATGATTGCGTCAGTTCCATCGAAAATCGCGTTAGCCACGTCTGAAGCCTCAGCGCGGGTAGGCCGGGGATTGTTAATCATTGATTCCAACATCTGGGTGGCGGTAATGACCACTTTGGCATGGCGGTTGGCCATATCGATAATCTTTTTCTGGAAAATGGGCACCTCAGCAGGTGAAGTTTCGACACCCAGGTCGCCGCGGGCAACCATGACACCATCCGACGCATGGATAATCTCGTGCAGGTTGTCGAGCGCTTCCGGGCGCTCCAATTTGGCAATGATCGGAAGCGGTTTCTGATCGGGCGCTATTTCCAGCATCGCCTGACGCACTGTTTCGACATCCGCGGCGGTGCGCACGAAGCTGATAGCGATCAGGTCGACTCCCTGTTTCAGGCCGAATTCGAGGTCAATCCGGTCTTTCTCGGTAAAACTGGTGATGCCGAGCTCGGCGCCAGGCAGGTTGACCCCTTTATTGGAAGACAGCACCCCGCCCAGGACCACCCGGGCGTGTACAGCTTCGCCTTCTACGCCGGTGACTTCCATTTCCAGATTGCCGTCGTCCAATAAAATCCGGCTGCCGGTTTTTACGCCGCGCGCCAGGTTTGGCACGTCCATAGGCATTAAGGTGACTTCATCTGCGCCAGATTTGAGTTCCTCGAGTGAATCGATATTGGTCAGGGCTACATTCTGGCCGACCTCCAATGGAATTCCGCCTTCCGGCAGTTTGCCCACGCGCAGCTTGGGCCCTTGCAGATCCTGCAGGATCGAAATGGGCTTATTGAGTTCAGCGGATAAGCGCCGGATACGCTCGATTTTTTCAGCATGTTCGGCATGCGTACCGTGTGAGAAATTCAAGCGGGCAACGTCCGCTCCGGCTTCGAATAAACGGCGCAGTACAGGCTCATCTTGCGAGGCTGGACCAATGGTGGTGACGATTTTAGCTTTTCGGTAGGTTGGGACGCATGTCATGATGGTTCACCTGCAGGAAATTTTCAAAATGAAAGAGGAATAAATCTTTCTGTAATTTTACAACGACAGGCCGGGATTCCGCCGGTCAGGTTCATCCTGAATGCAAGCGGAACACCCGGCCTGGGTCATATCTTGTGGGTTACTGAAAGGATTAATCCGCCATCAGAACGTCATAGATGCGCGGGATAGCCCAGTCAATAGTTTCTTTATCGATGACAAGCGGGGGCGCGAAGCGGATGATGTGCGAGTGCGTCTCTTTGGCCAGAATGCCTTTGGATTGCAGCGCTTCACAGAAGCGGCGCGCGCCACGAGCTTCGGGTTTGAGTTCAACGCCGATAAACAAACCTTTTCCGCGGACTTCCTTGACATGTTTGGAGGGGATTTCAACCAGCCGTTCCATGAAGTATTCGCCAAGTTCAGCCGAACGCTGCACCAGGTTTTCTTCGACGATAACCCGCAGCGATTCCCGGGCAACGGCGCAGGCCAGTGGATTGCCGCCGAAGGTAGAGCCGTGCTCACCGGCGACGTACAGTCCCAAAATATCTTCATCGGCCAAAACCGCGGAAACCGGGTAGAAGCCGCCTGCCAACGCCTTGCCGATGACCACCATGTCCGGACGGACGCCTTCATGATCACTGGCGAACAGCTTGCCAGTGCGGCCCAGGCCTGTCTGGATTTCATCGGCGATGAATAGGACATTGTTCTTTTTACACAGTTCGCTGACCTTTTTCAGGTAGCCCGCCGGTGGAATGAGCACGCCGCCTTCACCCTGGATTGGCTCGAGCATGACCGCGGCAGTATTGGGCGTGATGGCCTTTTCCACAGCGGCAGCATCGCCATAGGCAACTGAAATGAAGCCGGGCGTAAATGGTCCAAAGGCATCTTTGTAGAGCGGTTCACTGGAGAAAGAAACGATCGAGATGGTGCGCCCGTGGAAGTTGCCGTCGGCGACGATGATCTCGGCCTGATAATGCGGGATTTTCTTGACGTCATAACCCCACTTGCGGGCCACTTTGAGAGCAGTTTCGACCGCTTCCGCGCCGGAGTTCATCGGCAGCGACATTTCGTAACCGGTCAGCTCGGATAGTTCTTTGTAGAACAACGGCAGCTGATCATTGCGGAAGGCGCGCGAGGTGAGGGTGACTTTTTCAGCCTGTTTTATCAGCGCATTCAGAATACGCGGGTGGACGTGACCCTGGTTCAGCGCGGAGTAGGCGGAAAGGCAGTCAAGATACTTGTTGCCCTCCACATCATAGACCCAAACGCCTTCACCGCGTTCAATGACTACGTCCAATGGATGATAATTGTGGGCGCCGTATTTTTCTTCGATCTCGATCAGTTCTTGGCTATGCATACAGTTTTCTCCAGGTGGTTTTTATTGCATTAATTCGACGAGAATTGCTTTTTGAGCATGCAGGCGGTTGTGTGCCTGTGGGAAAAGGCGGGAATGGGAACCGTCTGCCACAGCATCCGTGATTTCTTGTCCGCGATGGGCCGGCAAGCAATGCAGAACGATCACATCCTGGCGGGCTTCAGCCACCAGCTGATCATTGACCTGGTAGGGCGGGAAGACCAGTTCGCGTTTTTTCGATTCGGCTTCCTGTCCCATGCTGGTCCAGGTGTCTGTATAGATGACATGCGCATCCTTGACAGCCTGGTGCGGATCCCGTAGGAAAGATAATTTGGAACCGCTTTCCGAAGCGATGGATTTGGCCAATTCCACCGCGCTTGGTAGGATGTCATAATCCGCCGGGTTGGCGATGGTGAAGTTTGCGCCTAACTTGGCGCAAATATGCATGAGCGAGACCGCGACGTTGTTGCCGTCGCCGATATAGGTAACGTTCAGACTCTTGAGCGCGCCGAATTCCTCGACGATAGTGAGAGCATCCGCCATCGCCTGGCAGGGATGGTTGTAATCGCTCAATCCGTTGATGATTGGCACACCCGCCCACTTGGCCAATTGGAGAACATGATCATGTTCAAAGACCCGCGCCATAATTGCGTCCACGTAACCTGAAAGCACCCGGGCAACATCGGCGATCGACTCGCGCTGACCCAAACCAACCTCATTCGGCGACAAATAGAGTGCGTCACCGCCCAGATGGCGCATCCCCATGTCAAAGCTGACGCGGGTGCGTAGGCTGGGCTTTTGGAATACCATCCCGAGAACTTTGCCTTTCAGAATAGGCGCATTACCGCCGCTCATCCGCTCTTTTTTGAGGCGTACTGCCAGATCGAGCAGACGCTGCAAATCCGCGGGCGAGTAGTCGGTTACGGCGAGAAAATCCTTTTTCATTGTTTCTCCTGAACCAGTGTGTGAATTGGGGAACGACCGTCAGTAGTATATCATAGGGCAGGTTGAAAAATTAGCCCACCGTGGGGCGGTAAGAGCATCTCAGAAGGGATCACAGACCGCCTATGTGTATACCAGATCGCGATGGGGCGGAAAAAGTGGAAGAATCCGTTGGATGAACGCTGGGGATATTGCAGCACAGCATTTGCAGATTTGATGAGTTTAAATCGTTATTAAAACACGAAGATAGCGAAGAGAAAAAGAGCGCTAAGAAAACCTTAATGGAATGAAAATTTGAAAATGCCAACTTTCGGCGCAATTTAACCTGATGAATTCGGATCTTAGAATTGCTGCCATTGTGCGGCTATCGGAAAAATGGTGTCATGATAATATGGTTAGAATTAATTTCTCGCCATTTAATTGCCAAGAAGGATAATCCCGTTGCGATCACAACGTAAATTTACCGTTTTTGCCTGGGGAGTGTTCGTTTATAACCTGCTGGTGATTGCCTGGGGCGCATATGTGCGCGCGACCGGGTCCGGAGCGGGATGCGGCGCGCATTGGCCTTTATGCAACGGAGTGGTCATTCCTCGCGATGTGCAAATCGAAACTATGGTGGAGTTTTCACACCGGGTCTCGAGCGGTCTGACACTGGTACTGGTGCTGATTCTGGTGATTTGGGCTTTCCGGGCGTTCCCAAAAGGCAACCTGACCCGCAAAGCAGCCAGTTTCGCAGTTTTCTTCACGTTGACCGAGGCAGCGGTAGGGGCTGGACTGGTACTTTTTGAACTGGTGGCACAGAACACGAGTGTTACCCGAGCTTTCACCATGATGGTGCATCTGGTTAATACCTTCCTGCTCTTAGGCGCATTGGTCTTGACAGCCTGGTGGGCTGCCCGCGGAGCGCCAATGCGATTAATCTGGCCAGGCGCAAATGGTGCAGTTTTGTTGGTAGGTTTGACCGGGCTGCTGCTGCTGGGCGCCAGTGGAGCTGTTACAGCCCTGGGGGATACTCTTTTCCCGGCAGCGTCCCTGGCAGAAGGAATTCAACAAGACCTGTCACCAACGGCTCATTTTCTCATCCGGCTGCGGGTGCTGCACCCGGTGATTGCCATAACCGTCGGAATTTATTTGCTGGCGAGCGTGATCTGGCTGCGGCGTCAGGCAGGAACTGCGGAGGGGATGAAAATCACCAGCATGCTGCTGGCCTTGTTTGCCGGTCAGTTGATACTGGGAGTGCTCAATATTCTTTTACTTGCGCCAGTCTGGCTGCAGATGGTGCATCTGGTCATGTCAGACTTGATTTGGGCCAGCCTGGTCCTGACAGCCGGGACCTGGTTTGCTGACGGGACTGCTTTTGAGCGCTTTACTGACCAGCGAGTCAAAGTAGGCATAGAAAACCGTCCGGCCTAATATCCGTAATAGTTTATACAGAAATTTAATGTCGGAACCTGGCAGAATCAGGTATTTACCGCGGGCAGCCTGATCGAAGATTTCTGCTGCGACTTGTTCTGGTTGCATCAAACCGCCGATCTGATTGATTGCGCGGGTAATTTCAGGTTTAAATTTATTTTCATACACCAGTTGCGGTGTATTTGTATCTCCGGGTATCACTACAGATACTTGAATTCCGTAAGGTTTTAATTCCATCCGTAGGCCTTCAGACAACCCATTTACGGCTGATTTTGACGCGCCGTATGCTGTATAGCCGTAATAAACAAATAGACCAGCGCCAGATGAAATATTGATGATATTGCCAGATCCGCGGCGGATCATGCCTGGCACCAGGGTTTTCAGGATATAGACAGTGCCGAAATAATTAATGTCCATATTCCAATGGAACATTTCGGTGGAGAGTTCGGTGAATTCGCCAGGGTGGGTGATGCCGGCACAGTTGATCACCACATCCGGCAGTCCGCGGTCATCAATTAAACCGCACAGGGCGGCGCGGACAATCTCTTCCTGTGAGACGTCAGCGGAAATCACCTGAACAAAGGTGTCGGCGGTGCGGGCTGCTTGAATTTCCGCGGCTGCCTGTTCCAGGACATCCACCCGCCGGCCAAGGATGGTGACGTTGGCACCTAAAAAGGCAGCGCGTTTGGCGCATGCCAGACCAATACCGGAGGAACCTCCGGTGACAAGGATATGTTGATTTGCGTAATTTATTTTCATGTCTGGGGGATTTAATGATGACCGCAGGAGGAACAGGTGCCGCCGTCACAACCGCCGCACCCACTACTGGCGTGGGTCACGGTTTGGCCGCCGGAGGTGGCGTTGAAGAGCGATAATGCCCGGTTGGTTCGAGGCCCGTAACATTTTTTGCAGGTGATCGGCTGATCGGCATCTTTCATGGCACGCAAAGCTTCAAAACGTGCGCCGCAATCCTGACATATATATTCATAAATTGGCATTTGCGAGACTCCGGACAATAAGAATTAACCGCATAATTTTAGCGCGCCAGAGCATGGGCGGTCAAGCGCTTTT
>DATBWK010000174.1:0-10146 GCA_036514835.1 Bellilinea sp. | reverse complement strand
TGAACGATTTTCAAGCGTAGTTCATTCCCAAACATCCAACCAAGAGGTGCATCAACATGGTACGTTTCATCATCGCAGCGATTCTTATTATTCACGGATTCATTGTATCTGCCCAATCCATCGGCGGTTTCAAGCCCGGCGCGGGGGTTGTGAATCCTGCATGGCTGAACTGGTGGCCAACTGCTCTCGGTCAATCCTGGTTGCTTTCCAGATTTGATCTTGAGAAGACATTATCCTGGTTGAGCGGCACTTTATGGTTAGCCGGGGGTATCCTGCTATTGGCTGCTGGTCTAAGCGTTTTTGGCTTTATCATTCCACAAAGCTACTGGCGGGTTCTGGCGGTGGCCGGGGCCGCCATTTCTCTCTTTATGCTTCTTGTATACTTGCATCCTTTTTTTGGAATTGGGATGTTGGGAAGTATCGCCATACTCATTGCTCTTCTTTTGGCGCATTGGCCGACTGTATCGGCGATCGGCTCATAACGGGTGGGGTCAGAGGTCGAATCGCGCGAGTGAGGTAAAACCACGCCTGTCCTTGGAAGAGATTTACCAAGACAGATTGCTTCGGTCGCAGCGGGGGGAGCTCCGCTGCTCTCTCGCAATGACAGTCAGCGCGAGGGCAGCGCAAGCAAGTGAGATCGTTCCCGAAGAGCAGGTGCAACCCACCCTGGAGGTGGGTCGCACCGAGCCATTGAATGTATTTGTGGTAAGAACGGGAATATTATTGCCGAGTTACAAGCCAATGGGGTGCTTAAGCGCGACCAAAAAATAAGTGAATGGTGCGCTACTCTTACAGAGTCCTGTGGAAAGCTCACTTACGGTTGATGCACCCGTTTGCCAGGCGTGTGCCACAAGGGCACGTTTCCCAATGGTCTTATGGGTCGCACGCTAACCGATGGGCTCACCTGAACTGGCTCGCACTGCTCGCCGCTACGGTAAATATTTGGAACGACGAGGCGTCGTTCCCTACAGACCGCGAGGTGATTCTCGCCATTCTTGATTATCAGAGGAGCTCGGCTGAATTGCAAAAAACGCAAAAAAAGGTCGGCTCGTTTGTCTGAGCCGACCTTATCCAGCAGGTTCTAAATATAGTGACGCAATTTTCTTAATGGTGCTATTTCCTTTCCGTACACGATACGTCGTAAACTTTCACTTCAAGACACTTCCAAACAGCATATCCGAACACGTACACTTGCAAAACGGATCAAACTCCTGCTGGAATGATTCCACTATAACGACTTTTGGGGAAGAATTCAATAGAACAACTCAATATTCTTATCTTAATTGGCTGGTTGGCCAACACTTTTATGGCTTAATTAACCTATCCACAATGATTTTTGAGGTTTTGATTTTCATCCCACCGGAGCGCGGCGATCAAGCCGTTTTCCGGTATAACTAGTGGGTGCCTATCCAATTTTCCAATGAAGAGGACCGACCCTGTGAAACCCGAGCCAAAAGTTATTCAAGCTGATGCCGATGGAAAAGAATATATTCAACTCCTGGGCGGTCCACCCGAGAGCGTAACCATGCGATCGGGAAAAGTGGTACTTCAACCCGGTAAGACCGTCGGGAAGCACAGCACTGAAGGGAATGAGGAACTGCTGGTGTTGTTGGCGGGTGAGGGATTGTTCCTCTTGAGCGATGGTCAACAGCTGGCGGTAAGTGCCGGTAATGTTTTGTATTGCCCGCCGGACACAGAACACGATGTCAAAAATACAGGTTCGACCGCGCTTGAGTATATCTACGTGGTGGCAAATACCAGGTAAACAAGGCCGCCGAAGTAAATTGCTTCGGTCGCAGCGGGAAGGACATGCGCTGTTCCCGCGCAATTGCAACTGACCTAAATCCCCCACCTTTTTTGGGTTGTTTACCGCTCAAATCGCGATACAATCTGTATCTATACAAATTATAGACCAGGAGTATAGGCGATGCAGGCACTCAAGGAGCGGATCTTAAAAGAGGGAAAAAACCTCGGCGGCGGCATTCTTAAAGTCGATAATTTCATTAACCACCAGGTGGATGCGGTGTTAATGGACGCCTGCGGCAGGGAATTGGCGAAGCGTTTTGCCAAAAGCGGCGCCACCCGCATTCTGACTGCAGAAATTTCCGGCATTGCCCCGGCCATCATGACAGGGCTGCATATGGGATTGCCGGTTGTGTACGCCCGCAAAAGCAAGCCGATCACCATGCCAGACACGGTTTACCTGACGGTCGCTCCGTCACATACCCGCGGACGCTCGGTTGAACTCATCGTATCGCCGGAATTCCTTGGACGCGGCGAAAAAGTGCTGATCATCGACGACTTCCTGGCATCCGGCGCCACGATTTTGGGCTTGATCCGATTGACGGAAGCGGCGGGCGCCACACTGGTAGGCGTGGGTGCGCTGATCGAGAAGAGTTTTGAAGGCGGACGCGACGCATTGGGCTATCTTAATGTTCAGGTTGAATCGTTGGCCAGCATCGTCTCGATGGTCGAGGGCAAGATCGTATTTGCCCCATGAGCGGTTCGATCGCCATTCTTGATTTTGGCTCGCAGTACTCGCAAATTATTGCCCGGCGGGTGCGCGAGGCGCAGGTCTATTGCGAGTTATTTCCCTGGGACGCCCCGGCAGAAAAAGTTCAGGCTATCCAGCCCTCTGGTTATATCCTTTCCGGAGGACCCAATTCGGTCTATGAAGATGGCGCCCCTTTCCTGCCCGCTTACGTTTTAGAGTCCGGCAAGCCGGTCCTTGGCATATGTTATGGGATGCAAGCTCTGACGCATGCGCTAGGCGGTCATGTGGCGCCCGCCAGTCAGCGTGAATATGGCTTTGCCACCATCGAAACCACCCTGGGTAATCCGTTGATTGGCGCGGGAACCCAAAATGTGTGGATGTCGCATGGTGACCGTATTGAAACACCCCCGTCCGGTTTCGAAATTCTGGCGCACAGCGCCAACAGTCCGGTAGCCGCCATCGGCGACATGCAGAATCAGCGCTTTGGCGTTCAGTTTCATCCTGAAGTGCACCATACACCCGGCGGCAAAGAGATGCTGCGGCGGTTCGCGCTCGATATCTGCGGCTGCACCCCGGATTGGACACCGGAATCGATTATCAGCCAATCGATCGAGCGTATCCGCGCTCAGGTGGGGGACCGGCTGGTACTGTCAGCGGTCAGCGGGGGCGTGGATTCGAGTGTGGCGACTGCCCTGGTACAGCGGGCAATTGGCAGTCAGCTTTCGACCGTTTTTGTCGACACTGGCATGCTGCGCCAGGGTGAACGGGCACAGGTGGAAGCCGCCTGGTCAACCATGCCCGGTGCCAAGCTGGTGGTAGTGGACGCGGAAGAGATCTATTTACAGGCGCTGCACGGCGTTGAGGAACCAGAGAAGAAACGCAAAATCATCGGCGAGACCTTTATTCGAATATTCGAGCAGCAAGCTCACCAATTAGGGGATCCAAAATACCTGGTTCAAGGCACTATCTACCCGGATGTAATTGAATCGGCGGCACCGGAACGCGGTAAGGCCCAGCGCATTAAAACCCACCACAATGTTGGCGGTCTGCCTGAAGATATGTCCTTTGAGCTGGTTGAACCACTGCGTTATCTTTTTAAAGATGAAGTGCGCGCCGTCGGAGAGGCGCTGGGGTTACCGTCTGAGATGGTCTGGCGCCAACCTTTCCCTGGACCTGGACTGGCGGTACGCTGCCTGGGCAAGCTGACGCGCGAACGGCTGGACCGTTTGCGTGCAGCTGATGCGATCTTTACCGGCGAGTTGACTGCCGCCGGGCTGTTGGGCCGTTCCACCCTGGACCAACCCAACGGCATTTCTCAGGCCTTCGCGGTATTGCTGCCGGTGCGTTCTGTAGGCGTGATGGGCGACCAGCGTACCTACCAGGAAGCCATTGCCTTGCGGGCAGTGACCACCCAGGACTTTATGACAGCCAACTGGGCGCAGCTGCCGCATGAACTGCTGGCAAAAGTAGCCGGGCGCATTGTGAATGAGGTACAGGGCGTCAACCGGGTGGTGTATGACATCACCAGCAAGCCGCCCGCCACCATTGAGTGGGAATGACGGGCTGCCAACGGTTCCTTTCCGCCCAATCACATCGAGAATTTCCAGTTAAGGTAAAATCAATCCCATGCAATCCATTCGGCGGAACCGACCGGGCCGCACGATATCTATACTGATCTCTCTGATCATTTTGGGGGTAATGATTCCTTTTAACCATGCTTCGGCGCAGGATTCCCCTGGAAGAGTGGTGCTGACGGGCATAGGCAGTGATTCTTTCCCCACACTGGGGGTGGAGTTCGAGGCTTACGATCCAACTGGCGGTTTCTTAACCGAGTTGGACGTCAGTCAGGTGACCATTCTTGAAAATGGCCAATCCCAACCGATTAGCAATTTGGAACTGCTTCAGCCAGGGGTGCAATTCACCCTGGCTTTCAACCTCTCGCCGGAGCTTAGCAACCGTTACGCCGGGGTGACCCGGCTGGCGAACATATTGGAACGCCTATTGCAGTGGTCGCAAACCCAGCCGGCTGAAGGCGCGGACCAGGTCAGTCTGGCGACCAATACCGGATTGCAGCTGATCCGCAGCAATGCAGCGCAGGAATGGCAAACAGCGCTGTTTGATCTGGCTAACCTGGATCTGAAGGCTGAAAAATCAAGTCTGACGGCTCTGACCCGGGCTGTTGACCTGGCGACTGACCCGAGCGCCGAGCGGGCGATGAAAAGCGCGATCCTGTATATCACGCCGTTGCCAAATGTTTCAACTTTGGCGGCTTTGCCCAATTTGGCCGAGCGCGCACGGGGTCAGAATACGCCCATCTATGTCTGGCTGGTGGCGTCAGCCTCCTCGCCCACATCTTCTCCGGAACTCTTCCAACCCATCGAGGATTTGGCAATTCAAAGCGGCGGTGCACTTTTCCTCTATTCCGGAATTGAGGCGCTGCCGGACCCGGATGGATACCTGAATCCATTGCGCTATACGTACCGCGCGACCTACGATTCGAAAATAGACGCCAGCGGTTCTTACGATATCCGTCTTGAAATCAGCCACGCAGACCAGCAATTGGTTTCAGATTCACGCCCGGTATTTTTGAACGTCCTGCCGCCGAACCCCATTTTCCTCTCGCCCCCGTCCAAAATTGAGCGCACCTGGCAGCAGCCGTCTGATTCCAGCGAGGAAACACTGCTGCCAGCCAACGCGATACTGCAAATTGTGGTCGAGTTCAGCGACGGCCACCAGCGCCCATTAAAAGCATCGCGGCTATTTGTGGACGGCGAATTGGTTGCCGAAAATACCCAGGAACCCTTCGATTCCTTTCAGTGGGACTTGAGCGCTTACCAGGTGGACGCCCGGCACGTGCTGAACGTGGAAGTTGAAGACACACTGGGGCTCATTCGGCGCAGCATCGACACACCTGTCGACCTGACCGTGGAACCGGTGAAGACCAACGTGATCAAATCGCTGCTGACCAGCGATCACCTGCTCATTTTTGGCGGCGTTCTGGCCGCGGGGATCGTGCTGGTGCTGGCGCTTGGCCTGGTTGGCCGCCGCGCACATCGCGAGAGCCCGGCATCACGCCGCGCCCGCGAAGATCCGTTGACCCAACCGGTCACATCGCGGATGGACAACGGTAAACCGAACGCTGCGCCAAGCATCGACCGGCCGACCTGGCCGCGGTATGCGGTGGGCAGTTTATCCTCCGCGCCAGCCTGGCTGCTGCGCGTCCCGGATACCGGCGGACTTGGCGTGGCTGCTGAGAAAAGCCGTGTATCTCCTTCATCAAACCCCGCCAGTGCCATTCCCCTTTCCCGCCGCGAAACCAAACTCGGCAGTGATCCGCAGGCCGTTACCTACAAAATTAGTTCTCCGACAGTCAGTCCGCTGCATGCCCGTGTAATGCAAACGGCTGACGGCGGTTTCCTGCTCCAGGACAGCGGCTCGGTCGCGGGAACATGGGTAAACTATTCGCCAGTGCCGGCTCAAGGCGTGTTGTTACGCCACGGCGACCTGGTCCAAATTGGCAAGGTGGCGTTCCGCTTTGAGCTAGCCAACCCGCCCGAGGAGCGTCAACCGCGCATCTCGAACCGCCAGGAGCCGCTATGAAACGGGTTCACCGTTCTCATTTGCCAGTTCTGGCGCAGACGCATCCCGGCATGCGCGGGAAAAATAACGAAGACCGTTATGGCGTCACTGCTTTTCGGCTGGAAGATGCCAACCGCACTCCGGCGCTTCTGGCGGTCTTGTGTGACGGGATCGGAGGGCACCGCGCCGGAGAAGTTGCCGCTGAAATCGCGGTCAACAGAATCAGCGCGGCGGTGGCGGAATTCGGCGAGAGCAAAGACCCTACCGAAGTGCTGCAGCTTGCGGTCACAAACGCCAGCCAGGCCATCTACCAGCAGGCGAAGTCAAACCATCACCAGGAAGGCATGGGCGCCACCTGCGCCTGTGCCTTCATTATTAATCGCCGTTTATATTTAGCCAATGTCGGCGATTCACGCGCCTATTTGCTGCGCGGCGGCGCGATCCATCAGCTGACCACTGACCATACCTGGATTCAGGAAGCGCTCGAGAAGGGGGTGCTTACGCCGGAACAGGCTGAGGGTCACCCCAACATGCATGTAATCCGCCGTTTCCTGGGTTCACCGCAGCCGCCGGAGGCCGATTTACGCCTGCACCTGGATGAGGGGGAGAGCGATCAAACGGCGCGGTCCAATCAGGGAATGATGTTGAAAGACGGCGACCTGCTGCTGCTCTGCTCGGACGGCTTGACCGACCTGGTGGCGGATGACGAGATTGCCGCTGCGCTCAATAACCAACCGCTGCAGGATGCAACGGATGGTCTGGTGCAGTTGGCCAACGCCCGCGGCGGGCATGACAACATCACCCTGGTCACCATTCAGGTGCCGAGAGGACCCAAAGAAAAACGCCGGGCGCCGCTGGCCTGGCTGCTGGTTGGATTGGCGGTGATGCTCATCGTTGGACTGGCCGCCGGCGTATGGGCCAGCGGATGGCTGGAGCCGCGTCCGCTGCCGACTGCTTCTCCGGCGCCCACCCAGCGCGTCACTTTGGAACTCCCGGGCAGTCTGGTCACCCAGCCAAGCCCGCTGCCCTTTGCCACCAATACTTTTCCACCGCTGCCAACCGCGGTCTTGACACCCAGCGCGACTGCACCGGCAGCCGCCGCCACATTTACCCCATGGCCAACCAACACCCGGAGCCCATGATATGAACGCAACGCGGACACTGCCCGAAAACTACGCCCTATCGGCCGGTTTTAATCTTAAGGATCGCAGAATGCTGTTGATCATGAATATTGGCGGTCTGGTGCTGCTGATATTTTTTGGCTGGCTGTTTACCAAACTGGCGATCCTGCTGCGCCCAGCAGATGCCGCCGCGTTTCTAACCCTGCGCTGGGAAGGGA
Organism: Bellilinea sp.; assembly: GCA_036514835.1. GTDB lineage: Bacteria > Chloroflexota > Anaerolineae > Anaerolineales > Anaerolineaceae > Bellilinea. Next base: position 2,734 of record DATBWK010000174.1, on the reverse strand, counting down.
TCGGCGCATTTCTGACCATTGTGATCGTGCTGGCGATCTTGATCGTCACGATTACCCTCCACGAAGCCATTCACGGTCTGGGATTCTATGTGCTGGCCAATGCCAGGCCAATCTTCGCATTTCGCGGGGCGTATGCATACGCGGCGGCTCCGGATTGGTATATCCCGCGCAATAAATATCTGGTCACCGCATTGGCGCCTTTTGTGGTGATCAGTTTGATTGGAATTGGTCTAATCCCCGTTGTACCCGCCACGTGGATCGCGCCGCTGGTGTTAGCCTGCGTGATCAATGCCTCGGGAGCAGTTGGCGACCTGTGGGTGGCGCTCCTGTTACTGCGCCAGCCGCCGGATGCGCTTTCGAATGACCGGGGTGATGAAATTAAAATATTCACACCGGTGCCGGCTGCAGCATAGGATACCTTGATTATTCTGACAAATTTAGTCCCCCTTGCGATTCTGGCCGAAAAGACGTACAATAAAAAGTCAGTTACTAATTAATGAATGCAAGAGGAAAGAAGAAATGCCGGTTTATACCTATCGGTGCGAAAATTGCGGTGTGCAATTTGAGCGAACCCAAAAATTTACCGAATCACCCCTGACGATCTGCCCGGAGTGCGGTAAGAAAACCCTGCGTAAAGTTTACACGCCGGTCGGAATTGTATTTAAAGGCTCGGGCTTTTATGCCACCGACCACCGTTCTCCCTCAGGTGCGCCGCGGCCAGCCGGCTCTCACCACGAGAGCAATTCCGCGCCTGAACCCGCTGCAGAGAGCACAGAAACAGCCGCCAAACCGGCTGAAAAGTCGAGTGAAAAGTCGACCATTAAGTCGACCGACAAGGACAGTTAACCCGTTCCTTCGGCGCAATCAAGGTTCCGCCATCTTTAAACATCAACAGCCCGGCAACGCCCGGGCTGTTTTTTTTAAACCGCTATCTGGGTGATCAGCTGACCTCGCGTTCCAATTCCAGCCGGCAGGGCGGGCGGGGGGCTGCCACGTCGCTATAGATGGAAGGGGTGCGGATGCCGGCAAACAGGTCATCTTCCAACATGCGCCCGCTATTGACCAGACTCATGGCGCGGTAAAAGTTCTGGGTGCTCCATAAATTGCTGCAAGCCAGCGCGTTGCGAAAGCCTTCATAGGATGGGATCTGGGTTTGGTGGCAGTTCACCGCCTGCCATACCACATCGCGGAAGGCGCTGGTATCGACGCGGGTGGTGATGGCCCAGTCTTCCCAAACCACCGGGCAGCGTTCGACGCCGTCCACCAGCATGCTGAGCTCGCCAAAAAGCGACAGGTATAAATCGAGGTCTTCCAGGGTCTCGACCATATAGTACAACTTGAGCACCTGATGCGGGTCGCCGTCCAGGGGGGCGCATGAGTCAGCCGACATGACCAGGGCGGCATGGGTATACTGGCAAATGGCGATGTGATCGGGGTGACCGTAGGTGCCTTTGGGGTCAAAAGTGACCACCACCTGCGGACGAACCTGACGGATGAGGCCGGCGATTTGCGGCACGATGATGCCGGGGTCGGCCTGGTCGAGGTCGCCGTCCGTGTAATCCAGGATGTGGGCCTGGTGTAGTCCCAAAACTCGGGAGGCGTTGGTCAGCTCGCGCTTGCGGATCTCGCCCAGCTGTTCCAAACCGGGGTAGTCCTTCTCCGGTCCGCTCCAGCCGCGCTGCCCGCGCGTGGCGCAGATCAGCGAGGTGACCACGCCTTCGGATGAATAGCGGGCCAGAATCCCGCCCACGCCCAGCGACTCATCATCCGGGTGCGCCAGAATGCACATCAATATTAACGGTTCGTTCATTCAACCTCCAACCTGCATCGCTTTGCAAACACAGTTCCCAGTGGAGCGCCGGTCACCGGCCTGGAACGGATAAGAGCTGGCGACATCATCGCACTAATTTTTGACAATTATTATCTTAATTACTCTATTATACAAAATTTTCAGAGTGATTCATCCCCTGAATTTCAAACTCGTTTCGCACCTGAGGGGCAGAATTGATAGATTCTGACAGACAGGTTGGAGTTTTTGACAGGCCTACCAGCCTATGCTGGGCTAATGCACATACGGATGGCTATTCTGTTATCTCCCATCGCCCATAGATTGCACCCCACCTGTTTTGGGGGTAAAATCCAAGCGATCTTTGGAGGTATGGAATGCCCGCAAAAGCAAAAAAGAAACAACCCGTGCGTGCCAGCACTGACCAGCGCCGTGTTCGCACACAGCAGGTGATCTTCATCGCCATTTCGCTTTTCATCGTATTGGCAATGGTGCTTTCATTATTGATCAACCTGTAAAACAATCCCCCTGTCCAACATCCGCTGGTCCCACCCAATCTACTGTCTGAAGGGACCTTTATATGCCTCAACATGCTAACCGTTTCTGGGTGGCTGCCCTGGTCGTTGCCTGGGCTGTCGATTTCTTGTTTTTCTCGCAATCCCCGGGCGTTTCGTTTTTAATTTGGATGGTTTTGGCGTTAGGCGCCGGCCTTTTCCTGGCCCGTAGTGAGGGAGTGAAACCCGCTCCGCTGACCTGGGTGCTGCTGGGCTTGTTGGTTGTCCTGGGAGCGATTCCGTTCTTACGAGCTGAACCGATGAGTGTTGCCAGTGCGGTCTTTCTGTCCCTGGGGGGATTGCTGCTGCTTGGCGCCACTTTCCGCAACGGACACTGGTTCTTTAACCGCACCTGGGATACCGTGGTGCAGGTATTGGGCACTCTGGTTGCCAG
>DATBWK010000173.1:0-5091 GCA_036514835.1 Bellilinea sp. | reverse complement strand
GGGATTCACTTATGGAAACAGTTCCGGAAACAGCTGAGCAGGTGAACGCTCAGCAGATTTTGGTTCGCAGTCCTGATACAGCCGCGGACATCTTGCAGCGCTTGAACGCTGGCGCGGAATTTGCAACCCTGGCAGCAGAATACGATCCAATCACCAGCGGCATTTTGGGTTGGTTCCCGCGTGGCTACCTCACCCAACCGCTGGTCGAAGAAGCGGCTTTTACCCTGCAGCCCGGTGCGTTCAGCGCAGCGATTGAAACCGATTTCGGATACCACATCATTTATGTGATGGAACGCGAAAGCGAACGGACATTATCTGTGGATGCCAGACTGACATTGCAACACAAAGTAATTGAAAATTGGCTGGTGGAACGGCGCTCAGCTGCCACGGTCGAAATTCTGCTGCCATAGCTGAAGGGGAGATTAATTGTATGGTTCCTGAAATTATACGCAAAGACCTATTGGTCAAAAAGCTGCCGGTTCGCGAGAACACCTGGAATGCATTGACCATCACGTCACTATTGGCGACCCTCGCTGTGGTGGTGGTATTACTGGTGATTTTCAACGACCCCGCCGCTGGAATCAATCCCTTACCACCGCCTGCCAAGCCTGCCAAAGTGGGGCAGGCAGCCCTGCTCGATACTCCCACCAGCATACCGCCGACCTGGACGCCAACGGTGGAACCAATGGTTTTTGCCCTGTCGGAAACGCCGGCAGCAACCGAAAATAGCGCCATATTACCGACCACGGCAGTGATCATCCTGGAAGCGACTCCATCTGCCGGGGAAAATCCGCAGCCTACCGCCGAGGAAATGGAACCGGCAAAATATGCCTTTGGATTACAGGCGAACCCGCAGGGAATTTCCGCCAGTTTATACGAGCCTACCCGGGCTTGTGCCTGGATGGGTGTTGCCGGGCGCGTATTTGACATCAAGAACCGACCGGTCAAGGGTATTCGGGTAGCAATCACGGGTTGGCTGGATGGCCACACGGTCAATTTATTGAGTCTAACCGGGACCGCATTACAGTATGGGCCCTCTGGGTATGAATTTTCCCTGGCTGAAGCACCGGACGCAACCAGCGGTCAGTTGAAGATTCAATTGATGGACCAATCGGATTTGCCGCTCTCTGATGTTGTGGTGCTGGACACCTATGTTGAATGTGATAAGAACTTAATCCTGGTGGATTTTAAACAAATCGGGATCACCGCTGGCCAATAAGCGGTTACGTTTTTAGTCGGTTGGGCTGTCCACAGGGCACACAGAGCGTGAAGGATAGTGAAATTTTGTGTGTCTATTATTACGAATTTCAATCCCGATACCCAAAATTGTGTGGTTAATTTTGTTGAACCTGGTCGTGTTCAACCTGCTGTTACAAACTGATTTAGCTTCAACCTACGGCGGGTAACTTACTTCCATTTGAGTAGGAAGCAAAATATCATCAACCTACTTACCTATGAGCCCACTTTCATAGGTCAGGTTCATAGTACCCATATGCAACAACCACATCATCGGTCACAACCCTTATGTCTTTTCGGTCGAAATATGTTCTGGTTCTAATCGAATCTTTTATTCTCTCCGATGGGGGAAACTTGGCATACCACCACGAGGAAGATATGGCTGAAAAGAAATCATATGCGGCTGCCCCAGTTTTAAAGTCATTCCGCCAAATGACTCGTTTACTTTGGATGCCTGACAACCCAGCAACTTTAAGCAGTTTTCGGATATACTTTTCGTTCCTCGGCCACCATTCAAAACGATACCCTAACACATACCATTTTTTCATTGCCCGTAGAGTGGCATCAATGGCTTCCCAGTAATGTTCAGGACCATGCGCACCGATGCAAACCAATCCCCCGGGCTTTACAACCCTGACCATTTCAGCAACTGCCTGGTTTTGCTTTGGCAGAAGGCCAAACGTCATGCCAGAAATTACAGCATCAAAAGAGTCATCTTTGTAGGGTAAGAATTCAGCATCCAGTTGGCAAAACGTATATTCAATTCCCTCACGCACCTCTTTTTTCCGAGCCTCCTGCAACATAAACCCGGAAATATCGCCACATACTACATTGGTTGATCCTTTATCCATCGCGACCTTGGCTAAAGCACCCGTTCCACATCCAACATCCAGGACGCGCATTCCTTGAAGTTGAAAACCATCTAGTTGATAGCGAGCTGATTTTTCTTGGAAAAGAAGGCCGAGTTCGTCGTAATGCTCAACATGGTCCGAGTATTTTCCTTCATAGCCTTTTTTTATTCTATCCCTCATGCCAAGATAATCTCTGAAACTTCCGGTAAATAATGCGAGTACATTATTTGCCTCCACTAACAATCTCATCGGCAAGGTAAGTTTTCCAGACCAAAATAATTGAGACATCGGTACTCCCTTCCTATGACCGGCTACTGTGAAGAGAGAAAGACCCTGGTTCCTCTTTGGGGTTTAGAATTAATCCAAATGTGTGTGTATTTTTCCAGACTTTATTCTTGATAGATTAGTTCGTTTTATTTATCTATTTCCTGAATTCCTGGTTACAAAAACCCCAATATTGGTTCAACTTAAAAAGAATTTCGGAAATATTCTCTATAGTATAGCATTTTCGACACCCCTTTGTTCTGATTTTCACGACTGTTTCCATTGAATGCGAATGTTGGGAGTAGTAAATACTCTTTCCAATATACAGGAAGCTACACAGAGCACTCACAACTACCTTCTTGCTCTAGCGGTTTAATGGACATCCTGATATTGGGTTCATCACAGAATGCAGAGCGGAAATTGAGACAAGGAACGCCCAGTTATATTGGAGTAATCCCTTTAGTCTATTAATTTGTAAAACTATATAAAAATATTGGATTGTTGGGTTTCGCCCACAGGACGGTCTGTGACAGGGCCAGGAGGATTTATTACGCGACAAAATCCATTGTCTGCCCCTCAACCTACCTTGCGATTGGAACGTCGAGGTTGAAAATCAATCACCTCGTCACCAGCAAAGAGGCGGGTGAGCGGTTCGGCATACAATGCCATGACCCGGCTGTTGGCGAAAAACTCGAATTCGAAATTCGTCTCATCTCCGGCGTTCTTCCCCGGAATTGGCATCAGCCGGGCAGTTAGCGGCTTGTCCAGTCGCTGCGATAACACCGCGACATCCAACAAAATGGCTGCCAGCTGATCCGCCGTGGCATCGCCTGGGAGGGGAATGGTGTCCAACCCGGTGCCGCACACCGCGGACACCATCATCAGGTCGCGCACGGTCAGACTGCCTTCGGCAGCCCGCGCCGCCAGAGTCGAGTCTTCCAGTACCGGCAACATCAGGCCATTAAAACCAGAACGCGGCCAATTTCCCCGATCCAGCGTGTCCGCTAAAAAAGCCGCGGCAGCCAATGTTCCGGAGAGACCCAAACGGGTCAATCCAAGGGTTTCCAAGGCTGCTCCGCTGGAACAGGTATCGGATGGGTAGGGGGCTAATGAATAGTCCAGCCCCAGGAATTGCACACCGAAGCGCTCGCAAGGCTCCCCAAGCGCGGACTGAAGTAGTATGGCGTGCTCCTCTAATTGAAGCAGCAATTCCCGGCGCGCGGATTCCAATGAATTTGCCTGGCTGAACACCGCCAGCGCCAGATCTGCTGATTCGACTGCCAGTGCCACTGCTGGTGGGTCCCCAGCAGTGTGATACGCCGAAGGCAAAAATGGCGAACCTGGTGGCACGTTGCCCAACGCCGCAAAACGTAAATTGGTAAATCCGTCCGGGGAGATTTGGGCGGCCTGCGCAATAACCTGAGCGCAGGCACGTACGGCGGGCAGCGAAACCCTGCCGCCCGGCAAGGTCATCAGTCCGGTGGCGAATACCGAATCAGCCGCGGCTAAAATGGCAGGGATGGCTATGTATCCATCCGGATGGGTTGGGTCGGTTGGTCCGAGTGAGAGGTAATTGAAACCGTGCTGACAGGCGTGATCTTGAAATTTCAGCCCCAATGCCGCCAGATCATCAGAAACCAGGCTTTTTGCCCAGCCCGGGAACGGGGAGGTCGCCAGGCGCAGAGACTGCACCGGATAGCCCTTACGAACCAGCGCAGTTTTAGCGGAATGCGCGAATAAGGCCAGGTTGTCCAATGGCTGGGTGAGTCCGGTCAATTCCGGATCGTAAAATGTGGTGATGGAGCGAATGTTCACGAGTTCCTCTGACGGACGACTTCATACAAAAGAATAGACGCAGCCACCGCGGCATTCAGCGATTCGGCCTTGCCTGGCATGGGGATGTGCAGCAGTCCGTCCGCAGCGGCAAAAGCCGCTGGTTGCGGTCCATCAGCCTCCGATCCAATCACCAATGCGACTGGCTGCCGCAGGTCTGTTTGCCAGCACGGGCTGCCCCTATCCGAGTCAGCGATTAACAAAGCCGCCGGTGCAGGCCGGTTTTGCTTGCAGACCGCTGAAATTTCCAGCCAATCCAGGGTCAGCAGCGGCAGGCGAAAATGCGCTCCCATGCCGGCCCGCACGACCTTGGGCGAGTACATATCCACGCTGCCGGGGGTCAGCACCACCCCCTGTGCCCCGGCTGCCACCGCGCTGCGAAGAATCGTCCCCAGATTGCCCGGGTCGCGAATCTGATCCAGCACCAATAGCAAATCCCATTTTTCTTGCAATTTAGCTTCCGGTTGCGGCACCACAGCCAGAATGCCCTGCGGGGTCTCCGTGTCCGAAAGACTATGGAGGATGCGTACTTCCACTTCCTCGACGGGGCACCCCGCGGACGCGAAATTTACGACCAATTCCCGCCCGCGCACTGATAATTCGCTGCTGAACAACGCCAGTTCCGGCTTGACTCCCGATCTGGCTGCTTCCTCCACCAAGCGAACACCCTCGATGACAAAAACCTTTTCCTGCTGACGGTCTTGCCGGTTGGTCAATAAAGCGCGGATTTGTTTGATTTTTGAATTCTGGGATGAGGTGATCATGGTGAGGTCTAGTATAGCTGGTTCTTTTAAAAATATACACGGGACGACGCAGGTCATCCCGTGTGAATTCGCTTTGCAGAGCCGCTTTTATGGGGCAATCAGGCTGATTTGGCCTGGGTGACGATGGCAGTGAAGGCTTGTGG
>DATBWK010000172.1:0-5006 GCA_036514835.1 Bellilinea sp. | reverse complement strand
GATACCGGTAAAGAGGCCCAGAATCAAGGCAGCGCCAATGATGATCTCGCCGGCAACCACCAGTTTGGAAAACCAGACATAAGAACCCGAATCCAGCATGGCCTGGATAAATGTCCGGTACCAATCCACCGCGATCATCGGTCGGGCTGGTGCTTCAGGGATGGCTGCAGCGCGCTCCCAAAAGCCTTTGAGCGCTTCGCCGGTTTGTGTCCATCCGGGGTTGGAGAGCTTGCCCCAGCCGGAAGAAATCCAGGTGTAACCAACATAAAGCCGGGCGATTAACCACAACCAGGACCATTTGGGGCTGCCAAAAAGGCTGGTCACTGCCGGCGGATCAGAAAATTGAACGTCGTACGTTCGAACTTGAGATGCCACATTACCTCCTATTAAGGAACGCGGGATGATGGAATGTGCGGAGATGCTGCCAGGCTAACAAAAAAAAGACGCCGGCAGGCACCCACCAGCATCTATAATTATATATATTTAGATTAGATTTATCTTAATTATGGGTTACAGCTGGATTGCCGTCCAACAAGACCTGCAGGTAAAGGTCAGTCATGTGCTCCAAATCGAACTGCGCTTCAGCCAACGCGCGGGCGCCCTGACGGTAAGGTGCCGGGTCTGCCAGCAGCGGCAGTGATGCCCTGGCGAGGGTAGGAAAGTCCGGCAGGTCCAGCTTCCATGGATCGCCGCCGTATGGCACAACTGCGCCAGCATTACCCTGGACCAGTTCGGTGAGCGAGCCGGAGTCAAAACCAACTACCGGCAGCCCGCAGGCCAACGCCTCAACTACAGAATTGGGGCAGGACGGGTTGATCTCGGCTGAATATTGCAGGCTGGCTTGCCGGCTCATGACCGGGATTTGTTCGCGCGGGGCGACACCTGCATAATTTACCCGCACACCCGGTACGTTCTGGTGCACCGAATCCCGCAGCGCCGGCAGCACATCCGCTGCGATCACCAGTTCCACCTGTTTTCCGGCTGCCTGCTGCAGCGCCAGGGCAAAGCGGTGAGCATTTTCCAGTGCCGGGCCATTATCCCAATTCAAATGCCCTTCCACGACCTGTACGCGGATGTGGTCGATCGGCGGGGTTTCTGTGCCATTTGGCGAATACGGCTGCAAATCTACCGCGTTACGGATCACCGTGAACGGCGCTTTATGCGTGCCATACCAGTCGTGCCACCAGTCGCGGGTGAAATTACTCTGGTATACCACATGTTCTGCCACAAAGCGGCGGGTGTAGGCTAATAAAAGGTTGCCGGTTTCCGCCCGCCACCAATGTTTAAAACCTAAAGGCCGAACCCGATGCACATAATTGATGCCGTTCAGCCGCTGCACGATGCGTACGCCGCGCCGTTTAGCCGCCCAAATTTCGCTCAGTCGGCGTGTGCCGGCAATGATCAGAATAGCCTGCGTATCAGCCTGGGTCGGGTCATGATGCACCCGGTAGCCGCGCCGTTCCAGAGCTGCCTTGAGCTTGAGTTGAAACGAGCCCGGTCCCGCGACCCGGTTGATGACCGGCACAAGACAAATGCTGCCACTGTTCATAGCAGCTCTTTAGCGCTCCTGAAAGTCGAGCACTGCCTGAACGATGCGTCCAGCGGCGTGACCGTCGCCGAAGGGATTGGCGGCATGCGACATCGCCTGGTAAGCCTGGTTATCATCCAAAAGCCGGGAGGCTTCTCGCACAATCGTATCGGTATCCGTCCCGACCAGCTTCAACACCCCGGCATCCACCCCCTCCGGACGCTCAGTCGTCTGGCGCATGACCAGGGTTGGCACCCCCAGACCGGTGGCTTCCTCCTGAATGCCGCCGGAATCGGTCAGCACCAGGGTGGCATTGCGCTGCAAATGGACCAGCGGCAGGTATTCCAGCGGCGGCAGTAAAGTTATGTTGGCAATTCCGTCGAGCAGGCGATGCACCGGTTCCTGGATGTTCGGGTTGAGATGCACCGGGTAGATCAAATGAATGCTGTCCGCGTATTTTTCAGCCAGGGCGCGCAAAGCCGCGCAGATGGCCTCAATGGGCTGCCCAAAATTCTCGCGCCGGTGAGCGGTGACCAGGATCAGCTTGCGTCCGCCTGCCCGAATCCCCTTTTCAGCCAGCATAGCGGTGATCTCCGGCGGTGCGGGCCGGGTGGAAATCTCGTTGAGCGCATCGATGACCGGGTTGCCGGTGACCGCGATGCGCCAATCCGGAACCCCTTCACGCAGCAGGTTCTGCCGGCTATGCTCGGTAGGCGCGAAGTGTAAATCCGCCACAACCCCCGCCACCCGGCGGTTGATCTCTTCCGGGAACGGCTGCCAGCGGTCGCCGGTGCGCAGGCCAGCCTCTACATGCCCAACATGAATGCGGTTATAGTAACCCAGCAGGCTGGCAGCCATCACCGTGGTGGTATCACCCTGCACCAGCATCCAGTCCGGCCGCATGTCCTTGAGGATCGGATCCAGACTGGTGAAGATGTCCGCGGTCAAGTCGGCCAGGTTTTGGTTTGGTTTCATTAAATTCAAATCGAGGTCTGGGGTGATTTGAAACAGGCTCAGCACCTGGTCCAGCATTTCGCGATGCTGGGCGGTGACGATCACCTTCGATTCGATTTGCGGGTTGGCTGCCAGGGCTTTGACCACCGGCGCCATTTTCACCGCTTCAGGCCGGGTGCCAAAGATCGACACCACCCGCAATTTATTTGCCATGCCCGCTCCCGACGCCCAGACGGTAGATGTCAAAGCCGGCAGCCTGCCAGAGAGCGGCTCGCCAACCGTTGACGGCATCCACCGCGACGCGCGCTGGTGTCATTTTGGCTACTTCTACCGCATCGAGCACATTCAAACTGGAATGCGCCACCAGCAGGACAATGGCGTCAGCCTCTGCAACCGCTTCTTCGATTGAATAGGCCGTATGCGCACCGTCGATGGTGAATTCGGGTTTATAGGGCTCAAAAATCGTCACCTGGGCGCCGGCTTTGAGCAGCAATTGCACCACCTCGATGGCCGGGCTCTCGCGCAGATCATCTACGTCCGGTTTGAAGGCCAGACCCAGCGCAGCGATGCGTTTACCCGCCAGATCGCCAAGCGCTCTTTCCACCAGCTTGACCGCGAAGGACGGCTGCGAGTCATTCACCTGACGCGCGGCACGTATGATATTGACCAGGTCCGGCGCGGCTTCCACCAGGAACCAGGGATCGACGCTGATGCAATGCCCGCCAACTCCGGGACCTGGGCGAAGAATTTTAACACGCGGGTGGCGGTTCGCCAGATTGATGGCTTCCCACACGTCCACGCCAAAACGGTCCGCCAGGCGGGAAAATTCATTGGCGATCGCGATGTTCACGTCGCGGTAGGTGTTTTCCATCAGTTTGACCATTTCAGCGGTGGTGGCATCGGTTTGCACGATTTCGCCGGTCACAAAAATGGCATAAAAGTCATGGGCAGCCTGCGCTGATTCAGGGGTGATGCCGCCAACGACCCGCGTATTTTCCACCAGTTCGCGCAAAATCTGGCCGGGCAGCACCCGCTCGGGCGAATAGGCCACATAAAAGTCAACCCCGGCCTTGAGCCCGGATTTTTCCAGTATAGGCACGACCAGGTCAACGGTGGTGCGCGGCGGCGAGGTCGATTCCAGCAGCACCAGATTGCCTGAGCGCAGGTGCGGCACGATGGCCTCGGCGGCGCTTTGGACATAGGTCATGTCGGCGCGTTTATCGTCAAAAAAAGGCGTCGGTACGGCAATTTCAAAAGCGTCGGCTGGTTCGGGCTGCCCGGAAACAGTCAGATTGCCAGAATCCAGCGCTTCGGTAATTAATTCACCCAGGCCAGGCTCATATAGATGCACCTGACCATTCTGCAGGCTGGTGATCACCAGCGGGTTAACATCTACGCCCACCACTTTGACACCGCGGGTAGCCAGAGTTCCGGCGGTTGGCAGGCCAATATAGCCCAGCCCAATTACGCAAATCTTATTAAATTTCAAGGATGACTCCTGAAAACAGAAGGGATGCGGAAGTATTATGCCATAACGGTCAAGGATTGCACAGGTGGCATGCCGGACTGCCTTCGCGATTATAATCATGGGGATGACCGCCAGCACTGCGCCCGTTCTCTCGACCCCACCCTCCGCCTCTCGTCAAATTGCCCGCGCCGCCGGCACGGTAATGATCGCATTCATCATTACCCAACTGCTGGGTTTGGTGCGCGGCTTTATTATTTACCGGGCATTCGGCACCAGCGAGCAGCTGGATTCGTTCAATGCTGCCAACCGGGTAGCTGAATTGTTATTCAACCTGATGGCTGGTGGTGCGTTGGGGTCAGCCTTCATTCCGACTTTCACCGGTATGTTGACCAGGGACAATCGCACTGGCGCCTGGAAACTGGCTTCTGCGATTGCCAACCTGCTGCTGCTGGTCTTGACCGCTATCGCGGCGCTGGCCTGGGTTTTCGCGCCGCAAATCGTACACAACGCTTTATTCATTCTGGCGCCCAATCAGCCGGTCGGGCAGGAACAACTGACGGTCGCCCTGCTGCAAACCCTGCTGCCCACCGTGGTCATTTTTGGCTTGAGCGGTCTGGTCATGGGCATTTTGAACGCCCACCAAAAGTTCTGGCTGCCTGCAATTGCCCCGGCTATGTATTCGCTGGGCCAAATCCTGGGCGTCCTTCTGCTGCCGGAATGGTGGGGCGTCACGCGGTTAGCGTTGGGCGCACTGGTTGGCGCCCTGCTGCATTTACTGGTGCAGCTGCCAGGTTTGCTGCGCTTGAAAGGCCAATATCACTTGATGCTCGGGCTGCGCCTGGCTGAGGTGCGCGAAGTACTGCGTTTGATGGGGCCGCGTATCCTGGGCGTGGCAGTGGTGCAGATTAATTTCATTGTCAATATCATCATCGGCATCAGCCTGCCAGTAGGCAGCGTGTCCGCCCTCACACTGGCTTTCACCTGGATGCTCATGCCGCAAACCGCCATCGCTCAATCCATTGCCATTGCCGCCATGCCGACCTTCTCGGCGCAGGC
>DATBWK010000171.1:0-2239 GCA_036514835.1 Bellilinea sp. | reverse complement strand
ATTAAACAAATCGCATCAACAAATTTCCACGTTGAAGACCACAACAAAGTTGAAGGTGTTTTTAGTACATTGGGTGGGAATAACAATAATAGATCAGCAAGACAGAAATCAGATGAACTAATTTTAGTTTTACGACCGCGTAGGAATGGATAAATAAATTACATAATTAAAACGGATTGCTGGATTGGAGTATCCGAAATATACCGATCCATTCCTCTCCTTACTTTCTCGGCAACCACGGCACGAAGGCGTTGGTTTTGCGCATGTATTCCTCATAACCGGGCTTGACTGCCATGGTTTTTTCCAGCAGCGCCACGCCGGAGACGCGTAACAGCAGGAGAGTCATGAGGATGGGGCTGAAGACCGTCCACCAGCCGCCGGCTGCCAAAGCGATCAGGAAATAACCCCACCACTGGGCTGCGTCGCCAAAGTAATTGGGGTGGCGGGTGTAGCGCCACACGCCGCTATTCATGATCTTGCCCTTGTTAGCCGGGTCGGCCTTGAAGCGCACCAGCTGCGCGTCGCCGGCAGCTTCGAAGAAGAAGCCGATCAGCCACAGGGCTGCCCCGGCAAAATCAAAGACGGTCAGGCGGGCGGGCTGAGCTGAATACTGGGCTGCCAGCAGGGGAATGGAGATGATCCACAGCAAAATGCCCTGCAGCAGGAAGACTTTGAAGAAGCTGCGCCACCACCAGCTGGAGCCGTTCTCCTGGCGCCATTTCTGGTAGCGGAAGTCCTCGGGTTTGCCCGCATTGCGTAGAAAAATATGGATTGCCAGACGCAAGCCCCAGATGGTCACCAGCGCACAGATCAGCAGTTTGCGGGCGGAAAAGCCGTCTGGCGTGAGCAGATAATACATCCAGGCGGCTACTACAAAGCCAGGCCCCCAGAAAATATCGACAATGCTGGAGTTTTTCAACGCCAGACTGACCAGCCATAAAACGATCATCAACGCCAGAATGGCTGCCAGCCCGAGGCCGTAGATTTCTAGAAAGGTCATGGTTTTACCCTCCGGTGCTTTGGGTGACGCAGGCGAAGCCGACCACGCCGGTGCCAATATGGGCGCCGAGGATCGGGTTGATAACCTGGAAGCTGGTGACCTGATCCGGCAGCAAAGACTGCACGCTGGCTTTCAAATCCCTGGCATCCTGGAGTGCATTGGAATGCAGGAAAGCGATCTTCTCGAAGGGAGCCAGTTCGTTAATCCGCGCGATCATACGGGCCAGGCCATTCTTGCGCGTGCGCACCTTCTCAGCTTTGGAGACACCGTCATGCATGGTCAGAATGGGCTTGATCTGCAACAGTTCGCCGATGGTGGACATCACCGCGTTCATACGTCCGCTGCGGCGCAGATAGGTGAGCGAATCGACCAGCGCCCAGACGTGGGTGCGCTTGATTTGATCTTCCAACTTTGGCAGAATCTCTTTAACAGACAGACCGGCGCGGGCAAGTTCCCCCGCGGTTTGCACCAAAAAGCCGGTACCCATACTCAGCTGGCGCGAATCGACCACGGTCACCGGAACGGAAGTGGTCTCATTGGCGGCGGTTTTGGCCACGTTAAAAGTGGCGCTGAGCGAGGTGGCGATATGGATGGACAAAACCTCACTGGCGCCCTGCTCAGCCAGCGAATCGTATATAGCGTGGAATTTCTGGGGGGACGGCACGGCGGTAGTGGGGTAATCTTTGTAGCCGGGAAGATTTTTGTAGAAATCCTCGCGCGTCAGGTCGATGCCGTCCAGGAAATCTTTATCTCCAACCCGGATGTAGAGCGGCAGTACTTGAATACCCAGGCTGGATATGGTATCGGCGGGCAAGTCGCAGGTGCTGTCGGTGACAATTCGAACGCTCATTTTGTCCTCAGTATCAATATGATCCCCAATACGATTTCAATTGCCAGGCTGATCCAGTTGGAGGAGGCAGTGGAGCGGTCTATGATGATGGATACCAGCCGTACCACGGCGATCGCCAGGTAACCCAGGCCAAGCACCTGATAGCCAACCGGCCCGAATATGAAGGGTGCGATCCCCAGGGCGATGAATAGCCCGCCAAAAATCGCCCGGATCTCGGAGGTGCCGCGCACTCCCTGGGCAATCAGCCCGGTAAAGCCGTAGATGGCGGAAGGTTTTACCAGGGCGAAAACACCGGTGGCACTGGTGGCGATGGCCGCGATAATTTTAAGTATATTCAAAATGTTCATACACCCTCCCTGATTTCTGCATTAATTGTATCCAGAATATCC
>DATBWK010000170.1:0-2706 GCA_036514835.1 Bellilinea sp. | reverse complement strand
CCATTTTGCTGAATGGAAAATTGGCCGCGCTTGGCAGCCCGCTGCAAATCACCTCCACCGGTGAAGGCCTGTCCAAAATCTCGGTCAATACCCGCAACGGCAGCCTTAAACAGGCAGCTGAATTCCCATCAGTCCAGCAATTCTCCGCCAAAGAGGAGTACCTGGTGTACTACTCGACCGACATCGGCCTGACGGTGTCTGCCATTCTTTCCTTTATCCAATCGCAGGATGACCAGGTGATCGACCTGCGCGTTGAGCGTCCATCACTCGAGGACCGCTTCCTGGAAATCACCCGTGAAGGGAGCGCTCAATGAACGCCTTCAGCCACCACTTTTCATTTGAATTTCGCACCGGCATCCGCAATAAAACGCTATTGTTGATGAATTACCTGTTCCCGTTGGGGTTCTTCTTTATGATGGGCGCCATTATGCCGTCCATCAATCCACTGTTTCTCCAGGATTTATTGCCGGCGATGGTGGTGTTCGCGGTTTTATCCGCCACCCTGCTCGGAATTCCAGACCCACTGGTCAATGCCCGCGAGAACGGCGTTTTTCGCAGCTTCAAGATCAATGGCGTGCCATCCTTCTCCATTTTGATCATCCCCATACTGACCACATTGCTGCACGTGACCATCGTGTCAGCGATTATCACCCTTGCCTCCGGGTTGATATTCAAAGCCCCCATGCCGGTCAATTGGCCGCTCTTTATTCTGGTCTTCCTGGTGCTGGCGCTGATCTGTGCGTCTGTCGCGGTATTAATTGGGGTTGTTTCACCCACATCCCGCGCCACCGTTTTATGGTCGCAGCTGCTCTTCGTGCCGTCCATGCTGCTGGGCGGTTTGATGCTGCCGCATTCCATGCTGCCAGAGCCTGCTTTGAAGTTCGCGCAATTGCTGCCCGCCTCGCACGGCATGAATGCCTTTATCGGCCTGGCGATGGGACGGGACCCAGCATTTTCCGCCTGGGGTTCTCTGATTGTGATGGCTGCCAGTGCAGTTATCGCCTTTGGACTGGCGCTTTTCATGTTCAGCTGGGATAGCCGCAACGCTAAACGCCGCGGTCACCCGTTATTGGCGCTGCTGGTTTTGGTACCAGCCATCATCGGCATATTCCTCTTCTAAAACTACCCGGTAAATTACGGTTTTTGCAGCTGGCCGCGTTCCAATTTAGGGCGCGGCTGCTTTTTTCCTGATCCTGTGATCAGCCGCACCGCCCGATCATAGAAGAAGTAGTCCCAGGCCCAGTTAATCAACACCAGCAGCCGGTTGCGAAAACCGATCAACTGAAGAATGTGCACCACCAGCCAGGCCAACCAGGCAAAAAAGCCCTGCAATTGCAGCGGTCCAAGCCAGGCAACTGCCTGGTTGCGTCCAATGGTCGCCATGACACCGGGGTCGTGGTATTGAAAAGCCGTTTGTGCTTCCCCGCTCAATTTGCGGACAATATTGTCGGCAGCGTGCTCGCCCTGCTGCATGGCTACCGGTGCCACCATTCCGAGCGG
This sequence comes from Bellilinea sp., assembly GCA_036514835.1. Lineage (GTDB taxonomy): Bacteria > Chloroflexota > Anaerolineae > Anaerolineales > Anaerolineaceae > Bellilinea. The sequence goes on along the minus strand of DATBWK010000170.1, from coordinate 1,206 downwards.
TGCCTTATTTTCGTCCTCCAAATAAGCCGCATCGCCGATGACGTACACTTCCGGATGACCGGAGACCTGTAAGGTCGGCTCGACCTTGATGCGTTTTTGGGCCGCTTGAGGTAAACCCAGACTGTCCACCATGGCAGCCGAGCGGATACCCGCCGCCCAGATTAAGGTATGAGTGGGGATGATCTCCCCTCCGCGAAGCTTCACCACCTGTCCTTCATACGAGTCAACCGTGGCGCCAAAACGGACTTCAACTTTTTTCTTTTTTAAAGCCTTGACGGTGGCCTCGCCTAACCCGGTTGGCAGCATCGCCAATAACCGGTCGGTAGCCTCCAAAAGCAGCACCCGCGCCTGGCTGAAATCCTGATTCGGGAAGTCTTTGGCCAGAACCAGACGGATCAATTCGGAAATTGCGCCAGCCAATTCCACCCCGGTCGGCCCGCCGCCAGCCACCACGATGGTCAACAGCGCCTGGCGCGCTTGCGGGTCGCTGACCAGTGCTGCCTGCTCGAACAGGTGCAGGAGGTGGTCGCGGATGCGCGAGGCGTCATCCAGGCCCTTCAGGCCAAAGCTGTTGGCAGACAGGCTTTCCATGCCAAAATAGTTGGTTTCTCCGCCGACTGCCAGGATGAGTTGGTCATATTCCAGTCTGCCATTGGTGGTATTGAGCGTGCGCCTGTCGAGGTCTATGCCGGTGACCTCTGCCAGGCGGAACTCAAGATTTTTCTGCTTGCGGAAGATGCTGCGCAGCGGGTAAGCCACATCCGTCGGCGACACCCCCGCGGTAGCCACCTGGTAAAGCAGTGGTTGAAATAGATGGTAATTGTTGCGGTCCAGCAGGGTAATTCGTACCGGCGCTTTGGCCAACCGTTTGGCGGCGCGAAGCCCGCCGAATCCGCCGCCGACAATGACGACATGGGGAATATTTTGGTTATTCAGCTGATTTTTCATGGCATTTTGCCTTTCAACTGTTTGTGAATTCTGTAACTAATACTATTATACTCCGAATTATCAAATTTTATCTAAGAGTTTTATTAATTGTGCAGGACGGCGCTTCCGCCGTTCCATCATCAGACAATAACCACAACGAATATTCTTACGCGCGGCTGAACAAAGCTGCCAATAACGCCAACCCGGCCCCCACACCCAGCGCAATTGCCAATCCGGTTTCGCCCGCCAAATACAACTGCACGCCGCCAAACATAAACG